>JAZSCY010000001.1:0-4098 GCA_045530875.1 Eubacteriales bacterium | reverse complement strand
ATCCCTTTCAATCCAAACAAAACAAAAACAGACACCGGATGGTGTCTGTTTTTATTTTGGCTGCCGAATAGGGATTCGAACCCCAACAAACAGAGTCAGAGTCTGTCGTGCTACCGTTACACAATTCGGCAATGTTCCTTCGAACGGATAATAGTATAGCATCGCCGGGAGATTTTGTCAAGAGGATTTTCAAAAAAATCGAAAAAATTCTGACGGATTTTCCCCCGTTATCGAAAAAATCGCCGCCGCCGTTTACAATCGCGCATAAATGTGGTAAAATATTCTCATACTAACGGAACGGGGCGGGAATTATCTTTTCCGGATTCCCGGAATTTATACACGGAGTGAATGGCTTTGCGTGGATTTTTTCGCGATCTTACCGTTGGTTTTGCCATCGGGATGGCGACGCTTGTGGCATTTTTTGCCGTTGCCTTCCTTTTGTTTTTGATTTTTTAATCGGAGGTCGTTTCTTTTGCGACTGGATAAGTATTTGGGCCAATCCGGTGTGGCCACCCGCAGTGAGGCCACCAAAATGATCCGCTCCCGCCGGGTGGCGGTGGATGGTACGGTGGTGCGGGATCCGGCCACGCATATTGATCCGGACACTGCATCGGTGACGCTGGACGGACAGGCAGTCCTCTGGCGGGAATTCACCTATGTGATGCTGAACAAGCCACAGGGATACGTCAGCTCCACGGAGGATCGGGGGCCTACGGTGATGGAACTGTTGCCGCCGCAATTTGTGCGGATGGGTTTGTTCCCCTGCGGCCGGCTGGACATCGACACGGTGGGGTTTCTTCTCGTCACCAACGACGGGGTGCTGGGGCATGAGTTGCTCTCGCCAAAACATCACGTGGACAAGACGTACCGTTTCCGATGTGATCCACCCATTGGGGAGGAACAGCGGAAACAGCTGTGTGCCGGAGTGGATATCGGCGATATCGTGACGGCGCCGGCGGAGGTGGTTCTCTATGGAGATCTGCCCGCTTGCGAGGGGGATATCACCATCCGGGAGGGAAAATTCCACCAGATCAAGCGTATGTTCCACGCGGTAGGATCGGAGATCACCTATCTGGAGCGGATCCGGTTCGGCGGGCTTTCCCTGGACACATCCCTTGCGCGGGGAGAATGGCGCTATCTGACACCGGAGGAGGAGACGGTTCTTCGCCGCTCCGCCGGACGAAACGAGTAAAACAAACAGGAGATTACATATGGAAATTTTGGAGATACTTTGCAGTGAGTTGAATATCCGCCGCACCCAGGCAGAGGCGGCAGTAAAACTGTTGGATGACGGAAACACCGTGCCTTTTATCGCCCGTTACCGTAAGGAAGCTACCGGCGGATTGGACGACGATCAGCTTCGCGCTCTGACGGATCGGCTTGCCTATCTGCGGAATCTGCAGAAGCGGCGTGAGGAGGTTCTGTCCCTCATCGGCGAGCAGGGCAAGCTGACGGAGGAGATCGAGGCGGCGGTGGCGGCGGCATCCACTTTGACGGAAATCGACGATATCTACCGTCCCTTCCGTCCCAAGCGGAAGACGAGAGCGTCCGTGGCAAGAGAGCGGGGATTGGAACCGCTGGCGGCATTGCTGATGGCCCAGGAGGAATCCTACGCACCGGCGCTGGAGGAGATGGCAGAGCAGTATATAGATGAAGAAAAGGGCGTGCCCGACGGAAAATCCGCTTTGGCCGGCGCCTGTGACATCATCGCTGAGGATATCTCCGACGATGCGGATTACCGCCGGGAGATCCGTGCTTTGACCATGGAATACGGCCATCTGATCTCCAAGAAAAACGGCGAGGGAAACCCCACCTACGAGATGTATTTCGACTACTGCGAAAAACTGTCCGGCGTCCCGTCCCACCGGGTGCTGGCGGTGAACCGGGGCGAGGCAGAGGATTTCCTCAAGGTAACGGTGTCCGTGGACAGCGATGTGATCCTCAATTATATGTTCGCCCAGGTGATCACCCGCTACGGCAGTCCCGCTTTCAAATACGTGGCATCCGCCGTGTGCGATGCCTATGACCGCCTGATCGCGCCCTCCATTGAGCGGGAGATCCGGGCGGCGCTGACGGAGACCGCCAGCGAAAGCGCTATCAAACTGTTCTCCGACAATTTGAAACATTTGCTCATGCAGGCACCTTTGAAGGGCAAGACCGTTCTCGGATACGATCCCGGTTACCGCACAGGATGCAAGCTGGCCGTGGTGGACAAAACAGGCATGGTCATCGACACTGCCGTGATCTATCCCACGAAACCCCATGAGAAGATCGCCCAGAGCAAGAAGATCGTCACCGATCTGGTGAGAAAATACGGGGTGGATGTGGTGGCCATCGGCAACGGCACCGCCTCCGGTGAGAGCGAGATGTTCATCGCCGAAACTCTCTCTGAGATCGGCGGCCATACCAAATATATCGTAGTCAGCGAAGCGGGCGCGTCCGTGTATTCCGCTTCAAAAGTGGGTGCGGAGGAATTCCCCGATTTCGATGTAACCCAGCGCTCCGCTGTGTCCATCGCCCGCCGTCTGCAGGATCCCTTGGCGGAACTCGTAAAGATTGATCCCAAATCCATCGGCGTGGGCCAGTATCAGCACGATATGCGGGAGGCTCGCCTGGATGAGGCTCTTTCCGGCGTGGTGGAGGATTGCGTAAACGCCGTGGGTGTGGATCTGAATACCGCATCCTATATGCTGCTTTCCTACATCGCCGGCATCAATGCCACCAGCGCCAAGAACATCGTGAAATACCGGGATGAGAACGGCGAGTTCACCTCCCGTGCCCAGGTGTTGAAGGTGCCCCGCATCGGCGCGAAGGCCTATGAGCAGTGTGCGGGATTCCTTCGCGTGCCCGGATCGGGTGAGATTCTGGACAACACCGGTGTCCATCCCGAATCCTACGCTGCCGCCCGGAATGTTCTGAAGGTGTTTGGATTTACCGAAGAGGATGTGCGCCTCGGCCGTCTGGCCGGCCTGAAGAAGAAGGCGGAAGGATACGGTATGGCCAAGCTGGCCGGTGAGGTCGGATGCGGTGAGGCCACTCTTGCCGATATTCTCGGCGAATTGGAAAAGCCAGGCCGCGACGTCCGTGATTCTCTCCCTCAGCCGCAGCTGCGGGAAAAGGTGATGACCATGGAGGAGCTGACGCCCGGTATGGTGCTGACGGGTACGGTTCGCAACGTAATCGATTTCGGTGCCTTTGTGGATATCGGCGTCCATCAGGACGGTCTGGTGCACGTCTCCGAGATCGCCGATCGGTTTATCAAGCATCCCAGCGAGGTTTTATCCGTGGGGGATGTGGTGCAGGTGCGCATCAAGGACGTGGATCTGAAGAAAAAACGGATCGCCTTGTCCATGAAAGGGCTGTAATTCTAATTTAATTAGAAAAAATGTTTTGCCAGCGGGGAGATACCTCCCGGGTTGATCTTCGGCGTTTGTGCGAAGTGCACAAACTAGCAAATCAAATTTTGGAGAAAAAAACTCTTCCCATTTGTTCGGTTTTTTGGTACAATATATATCAGCTAAAACTGTGCGAAGGTGCACGTATGTCTTCATGCAGTGAAAAAAGTGATATTATCTAGGAGGATATATATATGGCAAGCCTTTCTCTTAAGCACATTTACAAGAAATATCCCGGCGGTGTAACCGCTGTATCCGACTTCTGTCTGGAAATCAAGGACAAGGAGTTCCTGATCTTCGTAGGTCCTTCCGGATGCGGTAAGACCACCACTCTGCGTATGATCGCAGGTCTGGAAGAAATCACCGAGGGTGAGCTCTTCATCGGCGACCGTCTCGTCAACGACGTGGCCCCCAAGGACCGCGACATCGCGATGGTGTTCCAGAACTACGCTCTGTACCCCCACATGTCCGTGTTTGATAACATGGCATTCGGTCTGAAGCTCCGCAAGACTCCCAAGGAGGAGATCAAGCGCCGCGTAGAAGAGGCTGCCCGTATCCTCGATATCACTCACCTGCTGGACCGTAAGCCGAAGGCTCTGTCCGGTGGTCAGAAGCAGCGTGTTGCGCTGGGCCGTGCTATCGTTCGTAATCCTAAGGTATTCTTGCTCGACGAGCCTCTGTCCAACCTGGACGCAAAGCTCCG
>JAZSCY010000308.1:0-2090 GCA_045530875.1 Eubacteriales bacterium | reverse complement strand
GATCCACGGAGGAAGCAAAGCTTTCCGTACTCTCTCCCGTCAGGCCGGCGATCAGATCCACATTGATATGCGGGATGCCAACATTTTGTGCCATGGCATACGCCTCAAAAAATTGCTCCGACGTATGATGTCGGCCAATGGAGGCAAGGATACTGTCGTTCAGCGTCTGGGTATTGACGCTGATACGGGAAACGCCCAATTCTTTGGCGGCAGACAGCTTTTCCCGGGTGATCGTATCCGGGCGGCCTGCCTCCAAAGTGAATTCCTGCAAAGCGGTTACGTCGGTCTCCTCATTGACAGCCGTAAGGAGAAAGCGCAGTTGTTCCTCATTCAGCACGGTGGGAGTACCGCCGCCGATGTATACGGTGGATACCTTCCGGCCCAGTTTTCGGATCGTCTCAAACACCCCATGGATGTTAGACCGAAGCGCCGTCAGATAGGACGGGATCAGAGAAAGCAGTTTGGGCGAGGTATAAGAAACAAAAGAACAGTAGGAGCATCTTGTGGGACAGAAAGGAATGCCGATGTACACACTGCAGGTGTGCTGCAATTCCGGTCGGATCAGCCGCTCCTCTGCCCGGGACACCGTAACAGCCAATGCCGCTTTATGGGGGGCCGTGAGATATTTTTCCTCGATGCGGCGTGCGGCATCCAAATCGGAGTATCCGCCGCGCAAAAGTTCGGAGGCAATTTTGGCAGGGCGCACACCGGTCAGAATCCCCCAAGGTGGCCGATATCCTGTCAGTGCCGCTGCCGCCTCATAAAAAGCAACTCCGGCGGCAATCTGTCTGGCTTTGGCGCCGTCGATCTCGCCCTCCGCGTCACAGTCGCCCACCCGGGTTTCGGATTTACCGCCAAGGGAAAGTGTTACCTGAGCATGGGCATGAGGAGCCTCATACTGCATGTGGAAGATCGCCTCGGGGACACTCTCCCCGGGCATCTCATTCTCCGGGAATTTGGCACCGGGGAAAAAGATCATGCACAGCGTCTGGGCGTAATAGGGTTTTAGATCTCCTGTAATTCGTAAAATCATCCCACAGCCTCATTTCGCACGCTTCGGTGCCCGCAGGACCGCACTGTCCATGGGGATCGTCAAAGGGCCGTCATTCAGAAGGGACACATGCATGTGCGCACCGAAAACGCCCCGTGTCACGCCAGGAACTCGTTCTTCCATGAGATCGCAGAAATACCGGAACAGTCTCTCCGCTTCCTCCGGTCTTGCGGAGTTCATAAAGTCCGGGCGGTTTCCTTTCCGGTAGGCAGCCAGCAGTGTAAAATTGGGGACCACAAGGATCTTCCCTCCCACATCCGTGACGGAGAGATTCATCTTCCCTCCCTCATCCTCGAACACGCGCAATTTGGCAATCTTGTCCGCCAAAAGCTCCGCATCCTTTTCCTCATCTCCCTCGGCGACGCCGAGAAGAAGCAGAAATCCTTTATCGCACCGGGCGACGCATTCGCCCTCTACGGTTACGGATGCCTCGCTGACGCGCTGTAATATAACAATCATATGAAAAATCCTTACTGATTCATCCGATGGCGCGGTTGACGGAATCCACGTTCCGGATCACCCGCAATCGGGATAGAATGGAATTGAAATGCTCGATATTCTTACAACCCACGGTAAGATAGATAAGAATAGTTGTCTCGCTCCGCTTCTGGGTATGAATAGAGAGAAGCGACACCTTCATCTCGGCCAGAGCTGTGGTGATCTCCGCCAGAAGAGTGATATGGTTCTCTGCCACGATCTGAATCGCGGACTCAAACACGGCCTTGCCTGCGGTGGAATCGGAATCCACATCCCATTCCGCATGCTTCCAGCGGGAGCGATTCTCCTCATTCTTCATGCTGTTCAGCACGTTGGGACAATCCCGTTTATGGACAGACACGCCGTATCCCTTGGTGACAAAGCCGATCACCTCATCACCGGGCAAAGGATTGCAGCACTTGGCAAACTTCACCGCGCATCCCGCCTCACCGTCGATAATGATACCGCCGGTATGGGCGTGGCGTCTCACTTCCGTCTTCACCTGGGAGGCTTCCAGAACGGCGGGACGGCTGGCTTCCAACTGTTTTACATACCGATCGTG
>JAZSCY010000291.1:0-2732 GCA_045530875.1 Eubacteriales bacterium | reverse complement strand
CGCGTACGTCCCCGACGGGGCGCGGAGCGACACCGAAAAACCGGTCCGCTTCTGCCAAAACTGCGGCGCGCAAGCCGGCGACGGGAAGTTCTGCGAATACTGCGGCTCTCCCCTGAAATAACGATGAAAACACTTTTATTGATCGCGGGGATCGTCCTTGCTGGAACAGGCGTCTTGGCGCTATCCTTTTCCGCACTCAACCTGTTCGGCTTCCGTTCCGTGCTCGACGGTTCTCCTGAATTATGCGCAGCCATGCACCGCCGTTTTGTCAT
Organism: Eubacteriales bacterium; assembly: GCA_045530875.1. GTDB lineage: Bacteria > Bacillota > Clostridia > Oscillospirales > CAG-272 > SIG701. The sequence continues at coordinate 2,460 of JAZSCY010000291.1, read as the reverse complement.
ATTCTGCATCACAGGAGTTCTTCTCGCCGCCGGCGGCGCCGTCTGCCTGTTTTTCCGCTTCAAAGAATAAAACTCCCTGCCCGGCGGGTTTTTCTTTTTAGGATGCAAAAACAGCCGCATGGCTGATGTGCAAATGATGGAATACAGATATAATGATGTTGGATATCATTTAAAGTAAGTATGAAAGGAAATGCAAATATGAAAAGAATAACAGCTATCGCACTTGTCCTTATCATGGTACTGTGTCTTGTCTCCTGCGCCTCCTCCGGCGACGGCTCTGTCAGCGGTACTTATAAGCTTTACGCCCTCGATTACGATGAAGGTCACGCTGTCTTCGCCGACGAATTTTTCTCCGGTGAGAACTACGTATTACTAAAAGACGGCGGCAAAGCCGAAATGTGTCTCGAGGACGACGTCGCGGATGCGACGTGGAAGATGAGCGGAGACCGCATCACCGTAACTTTTGACGACGGAGATATGGAAGGCACGCTTAAGGACGGCATACTGACCTTGGTCTCCGACGGTTCAAATCTCTATTTTGTCAAAGACGGCGCCTCTACGGAGGGCATCAAAGCCGTCACACTCGACGAGCTCTTGCACGGACTTGTTGACGAACCCAATACTTCTGAGGGCAGCGAACTTCAGAGAAAGTGGAACGGCTGGTATTACGGCTGTCTTGACATCAACGGCAGCGAGGGCGGCTGGGAATCTGCCAATGGCCTGACCTTCGATGCGGCCATGCGGGTGGAGCTGGATGCGGACGGCCATGGCACCCTGATCATCTACGATCCCTACGGGGCGTTCGCGGTCAATCCCGACCACAACAACCGCTATGTCGTGATCGACTGCCATGCGGATGCGTCCTATCTCTACGGCGACAGCGGCACCGCCTTTGACTACGACATCAACACCTCCGACTGGATCGTTGTGCGCAATCTGGACAACCAGGACAAGCTGAACGTCGGCTCGTCCTACACAGACGAGAACGGCAACAAGCTGGGTTACGATTTCACCTTCCTGCCGTGGGGCGACCGTTGGGAGAAGGAGACCTACCAGCAGTTTATCCCTCACTTCGACGAGTATCTGGCAAAGCTGGATGAGGGATGGAGCGATCCCTTCGGCGAATTGTCCGACCCTCTCGGCACGGACAGCGGTAATTCGGGCGGCAACGCGGGCGGCGACAGAACGGGCACCAAGCTCGACGTGAACGGCCGCGGGATACTCAACGTCTACTACCCCGCCGAACAGTTCGAATACGACGATACGTACGGCAAGCTGAAAAACGAAGCGACAGGCGTCGGCATACTGATCGACCCGATGCTCGGCGCGACGAACCTTGCGGAGCTGAAGCAGTCTTACAAAGAAAACAACAGCGACGAGGACGACTATTCTCTGAAAGAGACGACCTTGAACGGATACAAGGCGATCGTAATGACGTATTCCGACTGGCTCGGCGCGACGATGCGCATTGACGTTGACTTCGGCGGAAACCACGACGGCTGGTACGGCGTAAGTTTCGTGGTGTCCGGCGACTCGCTCTCCGACTGTGATACGGATGTCGTCTGGTCAATCATCAATTCGATGGAACTCGTCAAGTAAAGAGCACCTGAGGATTTTTCTGCTCCTATTGGGTGAAAGATATGAAAAAATGGTTTTTGATAGCGCTCGGCGCTTTACTCTTGCTGCTTTGTTCCTGCAAAACGAATCAAGGAGATACGGCTATGAACGATTTGGACGTCGTCGGAACGAAAGAAATATCCGTCACATTCGTCAACGGCGTGGAAGATGCGGATATCTGGATACTTCCGCAAACAGATGAAAACCTCGGAACCACGCTGTGGGGAACGCCGACTCTGAAGGATTCGGTCAAGGACACGATCGGAACGTGCCGGGTAGAGGGCGGCGCGGAGAATTATATCGTCAGGATCATCGATGCGGATGGGGCATATTACGCCGCAAGTGATTTCATCCTTCTCGACGGATACACCGTCCGGTTTACGTCGGACACGGATAAGTACGACGCCGCTCTCACCGTCATCGACGAGAACGGCAGTGTGATATGGGAACAGAACGGCGTCTTTATTGGAGTGATAGGATAAGGTCTATCGTTAGAAAACGCCAAATGATATAAAGGCTGAAGCATTTTTGCTTCGTACTTTTTCAATATCATCCGTTTGGCTGATGTACGGCAGGATGATTGGAGTTATAATGATATCGGATAAGTATATTTATATTTTAAAGATGATATTATTTTAAAGGAGGATAATATTATGAAAATTATGAAAAAAAGGATTGGGTCTCTCTTTCTTGCAGTTATTATGTTGATATCGCTTGCGACGTCTGTGTTTCCGATCCATGTCCATGCCACCGGTTTGTACTGCGAGAACTGCGGCGAATGGAAGGACGACAGCGTGAACTGGTGTAGTGAATGTTATATCTGCGAGGATTGCGCTGACGGCT
>JAZSCY010000388.1:0-9238 GCA_045530875.1 Eubacteriales bacterium | reverse complement strand
CTTTCCTTGATCTTGCTCACACTGGAGCAGGCGGGATCGTGGAATTTTTTGGAGCTGGTGTTTAAAACGTAATCGCAAACCACCGGGGCATCTTCCGTCGGAGAGGTGGTGTCCGGTGCGGCGGATTCCGTTTGGGGATTCTCTTTCTCCGTCGGTACGGGAACAGGCGCCCACACATCATCGGTGAGGGTGAAAAATTCAATTTCGGCACCCTCCTTGTTTGTCCCGCATCCAACCAGCAAGATGCACAAAAGCAGGCCGAGCAGTATAAACTTTTGCATAATCCGACAACTTTCTACATGTTTTACACTGGTATTATACATCTTTCGCCACGAAAAATCAATATATGCGGAGACTTTCCGGATCAGCCGGGCGGTGCGAGGAATTTTGACAAAAACACATTTTCAAAACCGCCATCTTTTGTAATTTTACCGATTGACAGACGGTGGTGCGCGTGCTATTATATAGAAAAATTCTGCGTTTTCGGATATCGCCATGAAACATCAATCTCTTTTGAAAATCGTTTTGTCCGCCATGCTGGCTGCGCTGATTTGTGTTGCCACCATGATTATTACCGTCCCCTCGCCCTTGGGCGGCTTTCTCAATTTGGGGGACGGACTTGTATTGCTGGCAGGATGGCTTCTCGGCCCCCTTTACGGATTTCTCGCCGCGGGTCTGGGCTCCGCTTTGGCGGATCTGTTTCTCGGATATGCTTTTTATATTCCCGGCACTTTTTTGATTAAAGGACTGAGCGCATTTTTGTGCGCTGTGCTTATCCGCCGTTTGGTGCGGTGTATCCGGAAGCGTCCGGTGCAGTTTGTGCTTGCCGGGGCTGTGGCGGAGATAGAGATGATCGTCGGCTATTTCGCCTATTCCGCCATCTTGGGCGGAGAGGGATGGGGTGCCGTTGTATCCATACCGGGAAATGCGGTGCAGGGTATAGCGGGCATCTGTGTGTTCACCGTTCTGGCGGCTGTGTTCGAAAAGTACCGTTTGGCCGATTTTCTGACGGACCGCAAAAAACATTGATACATAGGAAGCATCCTCGAAGAGGGTGCTTCTTTTCGTCGTCGGCCGTTTTGGAATCCCATGCCCTTGCTTGACAATCGACCCCCGGCATTGTATAATGATATCATCGATATCTATATTCTCACGCGGATGGGATATTCTATATTATAGAAGATCTATCGGAGAATACCACTTTGGCAGAGGAGGTGAGGTTGTGAAAAACGAGAAAAAAGGCGGCCTTTTGGGCACCGCGGCCATGATGGCGATTTTGATTTTCGCGGCTAAGGCGCTGGGCCTTCTGCGGGATTCCCTGGTGGCGGGCGCGTACGGCACAACCGCACCGGCGATTGCTTATGAAACCGCCAGCCGCTTGCCCGTGCTTATTTTTGATTTTGTCATCGGCGGCGTGGTATCCGCGGCTTTTATTCCCGTGTTCAGCGATCTTCTGGTGCGGGAAGGGAAGAAGTCCGCCATGCGGTATGCGGCCTCTTATGTAAATCTTATCTTTTGCCTGACCAGCATCCTCACCGTGGCGGGGGTGGTGTTCGCCTCTCCCTTGGTGGATCTGCTGGCACCCAAACTGGCCCCGGAGGTAAAAACTCTGGCGGTGGAATTGACGCGCATTATGTTCCCCATGGTGATCTGCACCGGACTGGCCTTCTCCTTTGTGGGCATTCTGCAGTCCATGGGCGAGTTCCGTATCCCCGCGCTGATCAGCCTGGTCTCCAATCTGATCATGGTGGGATATCTTCTGTTCTTTTTGGATGATTTCGGCGTGTACGGCCTGGCCGTGGCCATGCTGTGCGGATGGGGGGCTCAGGCGCTGATCCAGGTGCCCAAACTGCGAAAACTGGGCTTTCGGGTGTCCCTGCGTGCCGGAATCTTCTCGCCCCATATTCTCCGCAGCCTGAAACTGGCCTTGCCCATTCTCATCGGTACATGGACACAGCCCCTCTGCACCGTGATCAATACCAGCTATGCCTCCGCCATGAACGGCGGACGGGCGATCACAGCTTTGGGCTATGCCAACCGGCTGTATACCATCATCGTGGGTGTGTTTGCTTTTGTGGCTACCAATCTGCTTTTCCCCCATTTTTCCCGGGCGGCCGCATCCGGGGATACAGGCACATCCCGCCGGCTTATGTTTACCTCGGTAAAAACGCTGTCCTTTATTATCGCGCCCATCGCCGTGGGACTTGCCGTGCTGGCTGAGCCGATCACCGCCATCCTGTTTGAGCGGCGGGAATTCACCCCGGCGGATACCGCCCTGACCGCCACGGCTCTGCGGTGCTTTGCCGTGGGTATGCTGTTTATGGCGGCCAATGAGGTTCTGAGTAAATCCTTCTTTGCGGAAAACCGTCCGAAGATCCCCATGATCACCTCCCTTGTCGCCATGGGCATCAATGTGGGGCTGGTGATCGTTTTGTCCCCCCTTGGCGTTTCCGGAATCGCCCTTTCCTCCGGTATTGCCGTAGCGGTGCAGTGCGTGGGAAATGCTATCGCCTACTGCCGCGTGTTCGGCACCCGGTTCCCCACGGAAGATCTGTGGGATATGGGAAAATCCGTCCTGTCCGCTTCGGCCATGGGCGGTGCGGTGTATGTTTGCCTGCCCTATCTGCCCGGCGGATATTGGATCAAGACGGTGCTGGCGGTGCTGATTGGCGCCGTGGTGTACGTTGCCCTTGCCACCCTTCTCCACTCGGAGGAGATCTTCTTTGTCCTTGGCAAACGGACGAAAAAGCCTATGGAAAACAATGAGGTAAATCCATGAAAATTCGCGTTCTCCACTGTATATCCGACAGCAACATCGGCGGAGCGGGCCGATTGCTTCTGCATCTGCTTCGCCACTTTGATAAAGATGTGTTTGATGTGAGCGTGGTCCTTCCCCGGGATTCGGCGCTCATTCCCGGCATCCGGGATTGCGGAATTCCCGTGATCGAAACGGAGCACGGACGGGATGCCTCCCACGATCGGGGCGGCATCGGGGAATTCTGCCGGATTTTTCGACGGGAAAAGCCCCACATCGTCCATACCCACTCCTCCCTGGATGCAAAAATTGCCGCCTGGCTTTGCGGTGTAAAATGCCGTATCTATACCAGACACAGCGTGTTTGATCCTCCCAAAAAGCTGACCACCTTCCCCGGTAAGCAGATCGCCGGAGCGGTGAACAATACCCTGGCGACGCGCATCATCGCCGTGGCTCAGGCGGCAGCGGATATTCTCACCGCCACGGGTGTAAGAGAGGATAAGATTCACGTGATCCTCAACGGAGTGGAGCCGCTGACGCGGTCTGTCGCGGAGGAATGCGCCGCTTTGCGAAAAAAACTGGGATTTTCCGAAACGGATTTTGTCTGCGGCATCTCCGCCCGTATGGAGCCGTACAAGGGACATTCCTATCTGGTGGAAACGGCGAAGGCAGTATGCGCTGTGCGTCCGGATGCGAAATTCCTTGTGATGGGAACAGGCACCACGTATGAGGAAACTATCCGACTGGCAAAGGAAGCCGGGCTGGAGGGAAACATGGTGTTCACCGGTTTTTTGCGCGATGTGACACCCTATTACAGTATTATGAATCTGTCCCTGAACTGCTCCTGGGGCACGGAGGCTACTTCTCTTGCTCTGATCGAGGCTATGAGCCTGGGATTGCCTGCGGTGGTTACCACTTTTGGCGGAAATCCGGGCGTTATTGAAGAGGGCGTCAACGGATTGCTTGTACCGGAGAAGGACAGTCAGGCCATGGCGGATGCTATCTTGCGGATCATGGAAGATCCTGTGCTGTACGATGCACTTTCTGCAGGTGCCAAAAAACGATTCGGAGAGAAATTTACTGCCCGTGCCATGACGGAGCAACTGGAAAACGTATATAAGGAAGAATGCCGCCGCTGCGGTTTTATGAGATAAAAAACAAAGGAGGGATTTTCGTGGGCAAATGGTACAGAGTGCTTCTTTGCGCCGTCGTGTGCGTTCTTTTGCTTGTTCCGGCTGCCCCTGTGCGGGCGGAGGAAGTGATGATCGCCCAGGCGGAAGCTACGGAGATCCCCCGTCCCTTTACGGCGGAAAATGTGCTTGTTTTGGACGGATTGTCCCGGGAAGGCGCACAGGGATGGATTCCCGCCACCGGTGTATCCTCCGTGCGGTACACGACCCGGAACGGTATCCCCATGCTGCAGACTGTCCCGGCCGGTGACGGAGCGGAATTTACCATCATGCGGAACTATTCCTCCGGAGAAGAGCCGAATCTCATGGGCGCGTCCAAACTGACGGCGCAGATCCTGGTGTCCGGAGATCCCGACAGCGTGAAGAGCGTGTGCATCCGTATGTATTCCGGATTGAATACATGGGAGTGCAAGGCGGATCTTTCCTCCGACGGCTGGCATACGGTGACGGCGGATATCGGGGAGTGGAAATACCGCACCTCCATCAATATGATCGAAATCACCGTTTATCAGGAGGGCATGTATTCCGGATTCACCCTGAGCGCTCTGTATGCCCACGGTGAGGCGGATCTTTCCATTCCTCAGCAGTTTATGACCTTCGGCTATACGGCGGAGGGCGGATCGGCTGTGTACCGGGATGGCGCATACGTCCTGGATGCGGGAAGTGACGGGAATCTGACTCTGATCGCCGATGCGGCCCGCCCCTCCTTTGAGACAAAAGAGGGGGTGTGTGCCATCCGGGTGGTGCTGGATCAGGCACAGTTGGGCGGGTATATCTCTCTGTCCGTGTCCGACGGGCCGTCCGATGTAAACGCATTTACCATCGCATCTACCTGCCCCGTGTACTACGGGGAGAATACCTATCTGCTCCCCTTTGACGAAGCAATTCCTCTGCGCTCCTACCGCCTCAATTTCCGTGGTCTGTACGCCAACGGTATGGAGGGAGTTGTGCTGCGGGAGGTGTCTTTCGTATGCTTTGATAAGAAGACGGAGTCAGGCGTGGGAAAGATCACGGAATGTGCTTTCTCCGACGGCATGAATACTTTGTCCGTGCGGGGAACTCTGCCCAACGAAGAGGTCACATCCCGTATTGACTGTACCATCGGCCTGTTTGAGATCCCGGTATGGATGGACGAAGCCCAGGCTTTGGCGGAAACAGAGCCTCTTCAGACCATTCGTATCTCCACCAAATTCCGGTTCCATGTGGACATGAGCGGTCGGAAAACCTATTCTTCCGCCAGCCGGTATATGGCCGCCATCCTGACGGAGAAGGGCGCCGTCCCCATCAGTGCCCCTGTGTTCCCCACCCATCCCACCAAAGAGGAGAGCGAGAGTGATCTCTCCATCGTGGGACTGTGCGGAGTAGATGCGGCGGATGCGTTTGAGGCCAATGCCTCAGCGGTGATCGTGGATGTGGATGTGTCCCGCCTTCTGAGCGTCGGGGAAAATGCCAGCGGAGGACAGCTGTACGTCCGCGGCGAAACCTATTATTACTTTGATACGGCGTATATCCGTCAGCTGGATGCGGAAATCGGTTTCTGCATGGCGGCGGATATGGAAGTGTATCTGCGGCTGCGTGGCATTGATGTGCAGAGTCTGGGAAGGGCGGACGGATCTGCCTCCCTGGATTTCATCGGTGTGCAGACGCTGTGCGCCGTTACGGAATATGTGACGGCCCGCTATCCGTCTGTGTGCGGATTGATCGCGGGGGAGAGAATGGATGTGATGACACACACAGAGGTGGATACCGCATCCTACGCCGCCCAGTGCGCTGCCTTTATGCGGCTGATCTACAACTGCGCGGTGGAGCATATCCCCCATGTGACCGTGATCGCGCCGCTGGGCAATTTCTCCCACGACGGCGAGAGTGCCGACTATGTGTATTGCGATCCGGTGCTGTTTGCGGTGCATCTGTCCCGCGCGATCGAGGAGGACGGAGCGATGCGGTGGGCATGGCTGGGTGTCTCCGATGCTTCGGCACAGGCCATCGTGTATATGCAGAATATTCTGTCTCAGATCAAATCGGCAGAGCAAACCACCACCCGGGAATACCTGCTCATGTGGGAACCCCGTGAAGATTACATACCGGAAATTCTTTTGGAAGAATACAGCGACCGCTGCCAGACCGCACAGAGAGGTGGCGCGCGGGCACTGTTTTTATCCCTCGCTCATCAAAAAGATGCCGCCGTTGTGTGCACCGGCTTGAAGAGCGCGGAAATCGGCGGTGCGTCCACCCGACAGCTGAGCCGGTATTCCGCCATGTTGGTGGATGAGCCCACCGGATACCGGGGCAAGTATGTATGGGGCGATTTCTCCCACTCCTACAGCACCCTCGGATGGATGGCGGGAAGCGGATGCGACCGTCTGGCCACCCAGGCGGGCAGCCTGGTGTCGGGCGAGCGCGCGCTCCATGCTGTGTTCAGCGGCCGGGTGGGGGAAGTGTTCTCCTCCGTCCATGGCAATATCCTTCGCGCGGGCGGCGTAACGGATGATATGCGATACGCGCCGTATGTGATGTATACTTTGCAGGTGGTAACGGAGCTGGAGAGCACGTCTGCGGCGGAGATTACCTTTGTGTTCGGAAACGGAGATACCCGTGCGGAATACCGGACGCTTGTGTCCACCGGTATGCCGGTGCGGATTTTGTGCGATCTGTCGGAGTTTTCTGCCGCATCGGCGGTGAATTTTACGGCCATCACCCTGCAGTGTGATTCTGCCGCTTCGCTGGATATACAGAAGATCGAATGCTTCAGCAACGTGTATTCCGATGCGGAATTGGCGGAGATCTATCGGTATCGGGATGCGGAATATATCCAGGATCGGGAAAGCGGTGTGAAGGAGATGAGCCGCGTGCAGTGGGCAGTGTGTATCCTGATCGGTATGGGTACGGTAACGGCCTTTGCGCTGCTTAGCCGCCGGGAAAAGGAGAGGGAATGAATCGGTATCGAATCATGACGCTGGCGGCAGCCTGTGTGGCTGTGCTGGCGGGGGTTGCCTATCGGATGTGGGGCAAGGCATCGCTTTCTGTGGTGCTGCCGGTGATGAGCCTGGCTTTTTGGGCGATCGCCGTGATTTTGTACCGGGAATCCCGGGCGGCAAAACTGCGGGGATTCATCGCGCTTCTGCCATCCCTTGCGGCGATCCTGGTAGCGCTGTTCGCCACTGTGGGCACGATCGTGTATTTTGTTGAATAAGAAAAAAGCTGTTGTTTAGCAACAGCTTTTTTCTTTAAGGTTTCTTAAGTTTTCTTTACGTTTTCTTCGCTGTGTGATACAATACAATCGGAGAGACAGAACGATAAAAAGGGAGGACATACCTATGAAAAAGATGTTTGTGATTCTCGGATGCCTGCTCGCTGTTCTGGCGTTGACGGCAGGCGCGGCCGCATACGATGCGGGGATGGACGAGATCGTTTACGATTCCCCCATCCCCTGTGTGAAGCAGGGGAAAATCGCTCACCGCTACACTCGCCTGGCAGCGGATCAGAGTATCCCCGGCGAGACGGAGGTTCCGTGCCATAAATGGATGTGTACGGCGGGGAAGGGATGCACATCCTTTGCTGTGGAGCCGTGCCGGACGGATTTCTGCTACAACTACTTGCCCGGGACGGAAAGCGCGCCCTGTGTGATCTGCGGACGGGAAGGGATCGGTATTCATACCTACCGGTGGGTGCATGATCCGTACACCATGCAGCATACATCCCGCTGTACCGATACGGTTCCGTATCCCTATATTGTGTGCGATGCGGTGCAGACCGATGCGGATGGGAATCCGTTGACGGAATCATGTACGCTGGGGCCGGTGCAGATCTGGCGCGGATTCTTCCGCCGCGGTCATCGGCTGACGCAGACCTGCACAGGATGCGGCATGATGTACTATATGGGTTATCATATGCCCGACGGGCACGGAGATGGGCGAGATCCTGCATGCGCCTACTGCGCCATGGATACCGTCTGCACGGAATTCGTGGGGGATGCGGCGAAATAACATATAGAGGATTTTATACCCCGGCGCGAAATCGCGTCGGGGTTTTGTGAATCAAAACAAAAACGGACACCTTTCGGTATCCGTTTATGGCGCGCCACGCAGGATTCGCCCGTCTGCGGACGGAGCTGTGGTGCGGAAAAACAGTCCACTGGACTGTTTTTTAACACGCACCCTTCGAATCCACGTGTCTTGCCAAAACAAAAACGGACACCTTTCGGTATCCGTTTATGGCGCGCCACGCAGGATTCGAACCTGCGACCTACCGGTTCGTAGCCGGGCACTCTATCCACTGAGCTAGTAGCGCATCGCCTGAGCGCCTATATATAATAGCACAAAGGCTTTTATTTGTCAAGAGGAATTTTCAGAAAATCCGGGATTTTTATTATTTTGCTTCCTTTTCCGCCAGAGCGAGAAACTCCCCGGCGGCAACGCGAATTTCTTCCAGAACCGCTTCATCCATTCCCTCGGGGATGTAGCGGATCTTCTCCGGCAGCGTACCCGTGATCGTATGATAATGGATCAGCGCCGCCAGATACGAGCCTTCCGGGGAGGGATGGGATCCGTCGGTGTGATACAGGGGCAGGTGAGGGAATTGGGCGCGGGTATAGGCAAAGGCACCGCCCACATCGGACAGAATTCCGTTCGTGCGCCGGGCTGCCTCTGCATAGGCATCGTGAAGTCTTTCCGTCATTTCCAGGCGGGACATCTCCAGCTTTTGCAGTTGGGGATTGGCATCATCCCGGCCCCAGGTAACGTAGTAGATCAGCTTGGCCGGACGGGGATCGATCATCCCGCACAACGCCTCCGCTGTGCGCAGGAAGGTGTCTCGCCCATCCACAGGACGCAAACTTTGCTCCTGCAGAAGGATGCAGTCCCAATCTTCCGCCAGTTTTTCCTTTAGCGGGGCGTGCATTTCGTTTTCCGGATTGATATAGTGAGCAAAGGACCAGCCGCCCTTCGTCACCGACTCCACCACCCAGTCTATTCCCTCCGCCCGGGCAATGTGTGCCAGCGTTTCGGGCATACGGTTGTAATAAGTATAACTGTTTCCGATAAAGAGAATTTTCATACTGTAACTCCTTTCAAGCAACAGATAACAGTATGGGCAGCGTATCAAACGCTGCCCGTACGGATCAGTTCAGACCGAGAGATTTCAGATAGTCGTAGCTCTTTTTCAGGCAAACGAAGGGATCCTCGCCCCAGCAGTTGTCCTGCTCGATGAAGGCGAATTCCGTGCCGGTGTTTTCCAGCGCAGCAATGATTGCCTCGAAATCCAGAATGCCGCCGCCGACCCAGGCAAAGCGCTT
>JAZSCY010000328.1:0-6436 GCA_045530875.1 Eubacteriales bacterium | reverse complement strand
CTGCCGGATCCGGCCACAGGCATTCTGGTGGCGGCGTTGGGAAATCGCTTCATCACCGCCGATTCCATTGGGCCGTGGAGTGCGGATCTGGTCACCATCACCCATCACGCCCGGGGCGTGGACAATCTTCTTTCCCTGCTGGGATGTACGCGGGTGTCTGCCCTCTCCCCCGGTGTACTCGGTCAGACCGGGCTGGAAGCGGCCGATCTGATCGCCGAGGCAGCACGTGCCGCCCGTGCAGATGCCATCGTGGCGATCGATGCGCTGGCGGCCCGTTCCACCGCCCGGCTGGGAGCCACGGTACAGATTTCCGACGCAGGCATCCGGCCGGGATCGGGGCTTGGAAACTGCCGGGCACCGATCACGAGGGAGGCAATCGGCGTGCCCGTCATCGCCTTGGGAGTACCTACCGTAGTGGATTCCGCCACGCTGGTATGGGATGCACTGGAGCAAGCGGGGATCTCCTCCCCTCCCCGGGAATTGCATCAGGTTCTGTCGGATGGGCGGAGTTTTATTGTGTCCCCCAAGGAAAGCGACGTGATCGCCGACGCGGTGGCGGAGCTTTTGAGCGGTGCCATCAACCGGGCGCTGACACCGATGCTTCTGTGACGCATACGGGAGGATTTTCCCACATATATTGGTAGCAAACCAGGAATACAAAAAGGAGTTCCCTATGACCGCACCAAACGAAACCATGGCCCTTGTGCTCTACGAGCCGCCGAGGGAATTTTCCCCCACCCGCCCGCAGGAAATCGCTCCGACACGCCGGGGATTTTTCACGCATCTGATCACTTTTGTCTGCGCTCTTTCCTGCATGCTGTCTGTCACCGTGCTTTTTCTTACGTCCATGGAATGGGTGTCCCGCTTTTCCCTGCAGGAGCAGATGCTGACTATGGCCAACCGAGCTCTGCTGGGACAGGCACTGTTTTTCCGGGTGGAAGAGGAGGTTTTATCCGACGGGGATTTTCCCTTTCCTCCCGCCGCCATCCCCGATCCGCCGCCACCGGAGGAATCCCCCGCAGAATCCGATCCGCCAAAGGAGGACATCCGCTATCCTATTGACATCGCCGATCTGAGTGCCGGCGGGGATATACTGGCCACCTTCAATGAGACATCCTATGAGCCCAACGGCGAATTCCTTCTTGCCTCCCCTCTCCCCTTCGAGGATTTTCCCGCCTGGCAATCCGTCTACGGGGGAACGGGGGAGCCCTACATACTGATTCTGCACACCCACGGCACCGAAGCCTACTCCGCGGAGGGACAATCCTCCTACACGCCATCGGACTCCTTCCGATCAGTGGACACGTCCGAAAATGTGGTGGCCGTGGGCCGGGTGATGGCAGACACCTTTGCTGCTGCCGGCATCCCTACTCTCCACTGCACGGACATGTTCGACCGGGATTCCTATCGGGATGCCTACACCAACTCCGCCCGGGCAGTGCGGGAGTATCTGGCGGCCCATCCCTCCATCCGCATCGTACTGGACGTACACCGGGATTCCATCGTCCGCTCGGACAACACAAAAATCCGCCCCGTGACGGAAGTGGACGGGATGGACATCGCCCAGTTCATGATCGTCACGGGAACGGATTTCAAGGGAGCCAATCACCCGGATTGGCAAAACAATCTGAATTTTGCTCTGAAGATACAGAAGAATATGACGGACTACTCAAGCACGCTGTGCCGGGCCATCAATCTGCGGGGTGCCGGATTCAATCAGCAGTACGCCCCCGGTTCTCTTCTACTGGAGGTGGGATCCTGCGGCAACACGCTGCTGCAGGCCAAGCGGACAGCCGTTCTCGTGGCCGCCGCCATCACGGAAACGGTAACGGGCAAGCCCTGTCCTATCCGGGTGGGGGATATTCTTGTGTAATCAGCCAAACATAAGGGCATCCACATCGCCCAGATTGCCAAAGGTCATATCCGGCCGCTCCTCGGGGAGGGCGGCATCCACATCCGCCTGCTTGGTTTCGCCGGACAATACCAGCACCGCAGTGATGCCATGCTTTTTGCCGGTAGCGATATCCGTATACAGCCGGTCGCCGAAGATGCACATATCCTCTCTGGCAACGCCGGTGATCTCGGAGATCATTTCCACCGTTTCCCGGTAGGGTTTACCGAAATAGGTAGGGATCGCACCGGTGGAGGCGGTCACGGCGGCGGCAATGGCACCGCTGTCGGGAATGAATCCGGTTTCGGTGGGGCAGTTGAAATCCGGATGGGTGGAGAGATACTCCGCGCCCTCCCGGATAAAGGTGCAGGCGTTGGTCAGTTTTTCGTAGGTGAGGGTAGTGTCGAAGCTGGTGACCACGATGTCCGCTTTGGCACCGGGATCGGTAAGAACACCGTTCCGGTCGCAGATCAGAGGAACACCGGCGCGATGGAACTCATCCCACAATTCGGGCGTACCGAGAAGATATACCTTTTTGCCCTCCCGGTTGCGGGTCAGAAAGGCCGCCGTCACGTCGCCGGAGGACATGATCTCGCCGGGCTGAGGATCAAATCCCAGTCGAGCCAGCTTTCCGTAATAAAACCGCTGGGAATGGGACGCATTGTTGGTGAAAAACAGCACCCGGCGTCCGCTTTCGCGCAGATGATTGATATACCGCACGGCAAAATCAAAGGGGATTCCTCCCAGGTAAATGGTGCCGTCCATATCAAAGACGAACAGTTTTTTGGATTCCAGCACGGCCTTCATCGAGTTTTCCATAACGCACCTCGTTTACGTATTTTTCAATCCTATTGTATTTTTCGGAAATATATGTTACAATAAACGGGAAATATGTCCATTGCAAATGGAGGATACTATGAGTTCCCGTGTTATTATCGGTATTGACGTGGGCGGAAGCACCACGAAAATCGGCGGATTTGATCTGACAGACGGAAAGCGGACGCTGATTGAGCCCCTCTTTGTCCGTGCCACCGATCCGATTACATCCATATACGGCGCCTTCGGTAAGTTTACCGATCAGAACAATCTGGCGCTGTCTGATATTGAAAAGGTAATGATCACCGGTGTGGGATCATCCTATATAACCAAGCCCATCTATTCCCTGCCCTGCGAGATCACGGAAGAATTCCGCTGCATCGGTCTGGGCGGGCTCTATCTGTCCGGATTGGACCGTGCCATCGTGGCCAGTCTGGGTACCGGCACCGCTCTGGTCCACGCCCGCCGCGGCATGGAGCCGGAATATCTGGGCGGCACCGGTGTGGGCGGCGGTACGCTTCTGGGCTTGTCCAAGAAAATGCTGGGCATGGACAATATTGAGCACATCGAAGCGCTGGCCAAGGACGGAGATTTGTCCCACATCGATCTGAAGATCAACGATCTGACCAAGACGGACATCGTTCCCGGCTTCTCCGACACCATGACCGCGTCCAATTTTGGCAACGTCAGCGATATCGCCACAAAAGCAGACATCGCTCTCGGCGTGATCAATCTGGTATTTGAAACCATCGGCATGGTATCCGTATTCGCCGCACGGAATCACGGTCTGGCCGATGTGGTTCTCACCGGCAATCTGACCACCGTGGAGCGGGCGCCGGAGGTATTCGGCACGCTGAACAAAATGTTCCACATGAATTTCATCATACCCAAGCGCTCCCAGTTCGGCACCGTCATCGGCGCCGCGCTGTCGGGATGTACCGAGTAATTGTACGTGCGCAAAGGGACTGCCGCAAGCGGGGGGTCTACCCGGACTTGTGACAGTCCCTTTTACAGTTTCATAGGAAAGTGACCGTAGAGCAAATCGATCGGGGAATCGCAGCCCTGTACCGCCAGGCTCATCCGCTGGGTACTCAAGGATACGCCGAGCACTCTGCCCCCTGCCTCCTCCAAAATCCGGAGAACCGGCAGACAAAGGGCACGCATATCCGTCCCGTACACGTCCAAGAGCTGCACGCCCGGAACGATCACTGTATCCGGCGCTAAAGCCAATCTCTCCGCCTCGTCGCCGGTGACAGCAAAGCTCCCATGTCCCCGGGACGGCTCTCCCAAAACCGGGCCGGGCACATCGCCGGCAAAAATCGAATTCCACGTCCCCCGGGGGACGTTTTTTTGTGTCATCCATACCGCATCCTCGCGGACACGAATGGCCCGCAGCCAATGCGGGTACATTTTCTCTGCCATTTTTCATCCCCTCCGCTATTATCATACGCAAGGGGACGGATTTTGACAGTATCCGTCAGGCAAGAAACCGGATGAGAGATTCTACCTTTCCGGGCAGATTCCGGATCGCCTGGGCGATCTGTTTTTCCGGGAGCACGCCGGTGATGAATTCCACCTTATCCTCTGCCACTCCCGCCGGGATCTCCAGATCCCCAAGAAGCAGAGAGGCACTGTCCAGAATCTCGCCGCGGGTGGCGCCGGACATCCGGATATAAGCCCGGGAGCAGCTTTCATCGAAATCGCACACAAAGCCGGCAGGAGCGATCTCCCACACGGCGTGGGTCTCCTGCTTATAGGCGCCGTTCAAAGCGGAGATCACATCGGAGATCACCGCGCCCGCCGTAGGATAGCGGCCGGCACCCCGACCGTAGTACATCACATCGCCGGTCAGGCGGCTGATGACGGACATGCCGTTATATACATCATTGATATCGGAAAGAGGATGATTTCCGGGGACAATGCGAGGACAAACCGAAATGGACACACCCGCCTTTTCTCGACGGAAGGAGCCGATCAGACGCACCGCACCGCCCAGGCGCCGTGCCGCATCGATATCCTCCACCGTAATCTTCGACATGGTTTCCGTGTAGACACTGCTTTCATCCACAATATAGCCGGTAGCCACGGCGCACAAAATCATGATCTTACGCTGGGCATCAAAGCCGTGGATATCCGCTGCGGGGTTCTTCTCCGCATAGCCCAATTCCTGGGCCTCCGCCAAAGCTTCTTCAAAGGAAATACCTCCATCCCGCATGCGGGTCAGAATGTAGTTAGTGGTTCTGTTCAGAATACCGCTGACGGAATCGATCCGGTCACCGGCCAGGCTGGTCCGCATGGATCGGATCAGCGGAACGCCGCCGCCCACGCTGGCCTCATACAGATAGGCCGCGCCGTTTTCCCGTGCCACGCGCATCAGATCCATGCCGTGCTTGGCCACTAATTCCTTATTGGATGTGACCACGTGCTTGCCGCAGGACAGCGCTTTCCTGGAAAACTCCAGGGCCGGATGGACACCGCCCATGGTTTCCACCACCAAAGACACATCCGGATCGGAGAACAGAATCTCCGCGTCGTGGATCACCCGATCCCCATAGGGAGAATCGGGGAAATCCCGCAGATCCAGTATATATTTCACATGGACGTCGTCGCCCACTGCCTCGCTTATGAGAGTGGCATTTTCATCGATTAGAGAAACGACACCGCCGCCTACCACGCCGAAGCCGATTACAGCAATTTCTTTCATACTGCTCCTTTTCCGGCGCACCGGCCGGGGGATAATAGATTTTACAAAAAATATAGGAGATTATACCATACTTTTCCCTCATATGCAAGGGAATTTTCAAGATTTTCCCGCCAGACGCGCCACAAGGGATCGGGTAATCGTTGGTTCTGCCCGGCCGCCGCTGAGCCGCATCACGGCACCGATCAGCATCTGTCCCGCTTTTTCGTTGCCTGCCCTCAGCTGGGCTGCGGCCTCGGGGTTTTCTTCCATAGCTTTATGCACCATATCGCCAAGGACACTCTCGTCGGTGATCAGCATCATGTTCTCCGCCCGGGCCGTTTCCTCCGGGGAGCGCCCTTCCTCGCAAAGGGGGATCAGCCGGCGGGCCGAGGCAGCACCGATCCGCTTATCCCCTGCCATATCGGCAATCTCTCCCAGAAAACGGGGCGGCAGTGCCACGGGATTGGCGCCGGTGCGGGGCAAAATCTCCCCGATCAGCAAATTGGCGGCCATCCGGGGATAGCGAGTGTTTTCGAGAACCTCATCGAAATAATCGGATCTTTCCCGGGTTCCCGTGAGAATCCGGCAATAATCCTCCGACAACTCCAGCTTCCGGTATCGCTTCCGACGCACATCGGGCATCACAGGCAATTCTTCCCGCACACGGGCAATATCCGTCTCCCGCAAAAGAACGGGCGGCAGATCCGGCTCAGGAAAATAGCGATAATCCGCCTCGCTTTCCTTGACACGCATCAAGGCGGTGCAGTCGTTGTCCTCATCGTACCGTCGCGTTTCGGAAAGCACCCGGCCGCCGGCCTCCAGAATCTCTACCTGACGGGCAAATTCATAGGCGATGGCACGGCCGACAAAGGCAATGGAATTGATATTCTTGATCTCCGTGCGGGTACCGAAATCCGATGCACCCACCGGACGCACAGACAGGTTCACGTCACACCGCATGGATCCTTCATTCATTTTACAATCGGACACGCCGGCGTACACCAACCGTTCTCTGAGAGCGCTCAAATAAGCTTTTGCTTCCTCCA
>JAZSCY010000292.1:0-3384 GCA_045530875.1 Eubacteriales bacterium | reverse complement strand
CGTCCCGTTGTTACCGCCATCCGCGAGTTCTTCGGCTCCTCTCCCCTCTCCCAGTTCATGGATCAGTCCAACCCTCTGGCAGAGCTGACACACAAGCGCCGTCTGTCCGCGCTGGGTCCCGGCGGTCTTTCCCGTGACCGTGCTTCCTTCGAAGTCCGTGACGTACACTACACCTACTACGGCCGTATGTGTCCTATCGAGACGCCTGAAGGTCCCAACATCGGTCTGATTTCCTATCTGGCAACCTATGCCCGCATCAACAAGTACGGCTTCATTGAGGCACCCTACCGCCGCGTGGATCGCGAGACCGGTGTGGTTACCAACGAAGTTGTGTACATGACGGCGGACGTGGAAGACCGTTATATCGTGGCACAGGCAAACGAGCCTCTGGATGAGAACAACCGCTTCATAAACCGCAAGGTTACCGCCCGTGACAAGGCGGAGATCATCGAGATCGAGAACGATCGCGTGGATTTCATGGACGTTTCTCCCAAGATGGTGGTTTCCGTTGCTACCGCACACATCCCGTTTTTGGAGAACGACGATAACTCCCGTGCACTGATGGGTTCCAACATGCAGAAGCAGGCTGTGCCGCTTCTCACCACCGATTCTCCCATCGTTGGCACCGGTATGGAGCACAAGGCCGCTGTTGACTCCGGCGTTGTGGTTCTGGCCAAGGAAGACGGTTACGTGGAAGCCGTTTCCGCCGATGAGATCACCCTCCGCTGCGATGACGGACGGAAGGAAGTATACCACCTTCTGAAGTTCAAGCGCAGCAACCAGGGTATGTGCATGAACCAGCATCCCATCGTGGACGCCGGTGAGCGCGTGGAGAAGGGACAGGTTATCGCCGACGGTCCTGCAACCGACCACGGTGAAATCGCTCTGGGTAAGAACGCCCTGATCGGTTTCATGACCTGGGAAGGTTACAACTACGAGGACGCCGTTCTTCTGAATGGGCGCCTGGTACGCGATGACGTTTACACTTCTATTCATATTGAAGAATATACTCACGAAGCCCGTGACACAAAGCTCGGACCGGAAGAGATCACCCGCGAAATCCCCAACGTGGGCGAGGACGCGCTGAAAGATCTGAATGCCGACGGTATCATCAAGAAGGGTACGGAAGTCCGTCCCGGTGATATCCTCGTCGGTAAGGTTACCCCCAAGGGTGAGACCGAGCTGACCGCCGAGGAAAGACTGTTGCGCGCCATCTTCGGTGAAAAGGCACGAGAGGTGCGTGATACCTCCCTCCGTCTGCCTCACGGCGAATCCGGTATCGTAATTGACGTAAAAGTATTCTCCCGTGACAATTCCGACGATCTCCCGCCGGGAGTAAATCAGGTTGTCCGCGTCTATATCGCACAGAAGAGAAAGATCTCTGTGGGCGATAAGATGGCAGGCCGTCACGGTAACAAGGGTGTTGTGTCCCGCATTCTGCCCCCCGAGGATATGCCCTTCCTGCCCGACGGTACTCCTCTGGATATCGTTCTGAACCCGCTGGGCGTTCCTTCCCGAATGAACATCGGTCAGGTGCTTGAGGTTCATCTGGGTATTGCCGCCAAAAAACTGGGCTGGAAGATCATGACCCCCGTATTCGACGGCGCCAACGAGAAGGATATTACCGAGTGCATGCGTATGGCCGGCATGGCCCGCCAGGTTCTGCCCGGTGAAAACACCCAGGGTAAGGACACCTACACAGAGGTAGATCCCGTTACCGGCGAGGAGAAGACCATGATCGTAGACGGTAAGACCATTTTGTACGATGGCCGTACCGGCGAACCCTTCGATAACCCGGTTACTGTTGGTATCATGTATTATCTGAAGCTGCATCATCTGGTTGACGATAAGATCCATGCCCGTTCCACCGGTCCCTACTCTCTCGTTACTCAGCAGCCTCTGGGCGGTAAAGCACAGTTCGGCGGCCAGCGTTTCGGTGAGATGGAGGTTTGGGCACTGGAGGCTTACGGTGCCGCTTACACCCTGCAGGAGATCCTGACGGTCAAGAGTGACGATATCACCGGCCGTGTGAAGACCTACGAGGCCATCGTTAAGGGCCAGAACATTCCTACCCCCGGCGTGCCCGAGGCGTTCAAGGTTCTGGTGAAGGAACTGCAGGCTCTGTCCCTCGACATCAAGGTTCTGGACGAAAACGGCGAGGAGATCGAACTCTCCAAGATCGGCGAAGACGATCTGGAAACGCCCAACTACGTCTCCAGCGACAGCGACATCTCCGAGGAGGATCTGGGTGAATCCGTTGCTACGGACGACCTGTTTGACTCCTACACCGAGGAAGACGTGGACGAGGATCCCACCGATGAACAGTTCGAGGCGGCTATGGCCAGCGGACTGGACCTCGACGACCTGGATGACGACTTTTGATCCAATACACGATAACTGAATAAAAGAAGGTATACTGCTGATGGAACGCAATACATTCGATTCTATAAAAATTGGTCTGGCGTCTCCTGAAATGATTCGCAGCTGGTCCCACGGCGAAGTGAAAAAGCCCGAGACCATCAACTACCGCACGCTCAAAGCAGAGCGTGACGGTCTGTTCTGCGAACGCATCTTCGGCCCGACGAAAGACTGGGAATGCCTGTGCGGTAAGTATAAGCGCATCCGCCACAAGGGCAAGGTCTGCGAAAAGTGCGGTGTTGAGGTTACCCAGAAAAAGGTGCGCCGTGAGCGCATGGGTCACATCGAACTGGCAGCCCCCGTTTCCCACATCTGGTACTTCCGTGCCATCCCCTCCCGTATGGGTCTGCTTCTGGACATCTCTCCCCGCCTTTTGGAGAAGGTGCTCTACTTCGCTTCCTATATTGTCATTGATCCCGGTTCCACCCCGCTGGCAAAATATCAGCTTCTGAAAGAGACCGAGTACCGCGCTGCCTATGACCGCTATGAAAACGACTTCCGCGTGGGCATGGGTGCCGAGGCCATCAAGGAACTTCTCAGAGAGTTGGATATCAACGCTCTGTCCGTACAGCTCAAGCAGGAGCTGGCCCAGGCAAGCGGCCAGAAGAAAGTCCGCATCATCAAGCGTCTGGAGGTAGTTGAGGCCTTCCGCAAGTCCGGTAACAAGCCGGAGTGGATGATTCTGGACGTAGTTCCGGTTATTCCGCCGGAATTGCGCGCCATGGTACAGCTGGACGGCGGCCGTTTCGCCACCTCCGACCTGAACGATCTGTACCGCCGCGTGATCAACCGCAACAACCGTCTGAAGCGTCTCATGGAACTGTGCGCTCCCGACATCATCATCCGTAACGAGAAGCGTATGCTGCAGGAAGCCGTTGACGCTCTGATCGACAACGGCCGCCGCGGTAAGCCCGTTACCGGTCCTTCCAACCGCCCGCTGAAGTCTCTGTCCGAAATGCTCCGCGG
>JAZSCY010000401.1:0-3282 GCA_045530875.1 Eubacteriales bacterium | reverse complement strand
GGTCGGCTCTGACTGCCACCGGCAGTCATTCACTACCGACCCGTTCGAATCCTCTCGATCCAAACAAAATAAAACAGACATCCCTGATGGGATGCCTGTTTTATTTGGCGGAAAGGGAGGGATTCGAACCCTCGGTCGGGTATTAGCCGACACACGATTTCCAGTCGTGCGCCTTAGACCAGCTCAGCCACCTTTCCGTATCCAAGCCTCGATATTATACCACGGCCGAAACAAAAAATCAACCCCTTTTTTGAGATTGTTTGAAATTTTTTTGCGTTTGAGGGGGAATCCGCCGCCCACCGTCCAAAAATCCCTTGACAAACGATGGCTGCGAACATATAATAAATAGATGAATCGGCAGAACGGAACGGCATGACCGGCATCCTCTGCCCTTTGCTTTTTATCCCATTACATAAGGAGTTACCGTCATGTACTCAGTTGCAGAAAACTTCGGAATCAAAGTGTTCAACGACGCGGTGATGAAACAGCGTCTTCCCAAGGATACCTATCGCGCCCTGGTGGCGGCGATGGGCATCGGCAAGCGTCTGGACATCCAGGTGGCCAACGTGGTAGCCAACGCCATGAAGGATTGGGCTATCGAGCGAGGCGCCACCCATTTCACCCATTGGTTCCAACCCATGACGGGAATTACGGCGGAGAAGCACGACAGCTTCATTTCTCCCATCGAGGGCGGCGGCGTGATCATGGAGTTTTCCGGCAAAGAGCTGATCCAGGGCGAGCCGGATGGGGCCTCCTTCCCCTCCGGCGGATTGCGTGCCACCTTTCAGGCCAGAGGATATCCCGCCTGGGATCCCACTTCTTATGCGTTTATAAAGGATGGGGTGCTTTGTATCCCCACCGCATTCTGCTCCTACGGCGGCGAGGCGCTGGATAAGAAAACGCCTCTGCTCCGTTCCATGGAAGCCATCAACAAGCAGACGTTGCGGGTGCTTCGGCTGTTCGGCAATACGGACGTGGCGGCAGTAAAGACCACGGTGGGCCCGGAGCAGGAGTATTTCCTCATTCCGAGAGAGTTGTACGATCGCCGGAAAGATCTGATCTATACCGGCCGTACCTTGTTCGGTGCCAAGCCGCCGAAGGGACAGGAGTTGGATGACCACTATTTCGGCGTCATCAAACCCCGCGTGGCCGCCTTCATGAAGGATATCGATCAGGAGTTGTGGGAGCTTGGCATCCTGGCCAAGACGGAGCACAACGAGGCCGCCCCTGCTCAGCATGAGCTGGCCCCCATTTTTACCACCACCAATATCGCCACGGATCACAATCAGCTCACCATGGAGATCATGCAGCGCACCGCGCGGAAGCACGATCTGGTGTGCCTGCTTCACGAAAAGCCTTTTGCCGGCGTGAACGGAAGCGGCAAGCATAACAACTGGTCCATCTCCACCGATACCGGTGTGAATCTGCTCAATCCCGGCGAAACGCCGGCGGAAAATGCTCAGTTCCTTCTGTTTTTGGCCGCCGTGATCAAGGCGGTGGATGAGTACCAGGATCTGCTTCGTATTTCCGTGGCCGGTGCCGGAAACGATCACCGTCTCGGCGCCAGCGAGGCCCCGCCTGCCATCGTATCCATGTTTTTGGGGGATGAACTGAATGAGATTCTGGACGCCATCAAGAACGACCGTCCCTACAGCGCCGGAGAAAAACAGCTTCTGAAGGTGGGCGTCCACGTGCTGCCCCGCTTCCCCAAGGATACCACCGACCGCAACCGCACCTCCCCCTTCGCTTTCACGGGCAATAAGTTTGAGTTCCGTATGCTGGGCTCCTCCGCCTCGGTAGCGGATGCCAATACGGTATTGAACACCGCCGTAGCAGATGTACTTCGCCAGTTCGCGGATGAATTGGAGGGCAAGTGGGATTTTGAGGGCGCACTCCACGATTTGATCCGCCGCACCATCCGGGAGCACGACCGGATCATCTTCAACGGCAACGGCTACGACGATGCCTGGACGAGGGAAGCGGAAGCCAGGGGCCTCTACAATTATCGCACCACGCCCGATTGCCTGCCCCATCTCCTGGATGAGAAGAACATCGCTCTGTACACCCGTCACAAAGTGTTCAGCGAAACCGAATTGCACGCCCGCTACGAGATTCTGCAGGGCAATTACAATAAGGTGATCCGCATCGAGGCCCTGACCATGATCGATATGGCGAGAAAGGATATCCTGCCGGCGGTCAGCCGCTACGGTGCGATTCTGGCATCGGCCGTGGAAGCGAAGGAAAAGATCGGCGCAGATGCCGCGTATGAGCGTCAGAATGCCGCAGAGATTTCCTCCCTCACCGGGGAGATGTACCGCTGCGTGGTCGATCTGGAGAAAAAGATGGAAGCGCTCAGCTGGGTGGAGGATTCCACCGCCGCATCCCTGTTCTGCCGGGATCAGATTCTGCCGGCCATGGCGGAGCTGCGCCGGATCGGAGACAGTCTGGAATCCCTGACTGCCGCGGAGTACTGGCCTTTTCCCACCTACGGAGAACTTCTCTTCGGCGTACGGTAAACAAATACAGTTGCAGCCGTCCCTTTTGGGGCGGCTGTTTTTTAAAAGTTTACAAATTCCCCGAAAAAAATGGATGCGGAGTATTGCAAATGCCGCCGCAGATGGTATACTGAAACCGAAAACGGGTATGGTAACCAAAGGAAAGCGGGTGAATATATGACGGTTTTTGATGTCCTCAACTTAATTGGCGGATTGGTTTTGTTTCTGTACGGAATGAATGTGATGGGAAACGCTTTGGAGAAACGGGCGGGCGGCGGTCTGCGGTCCATTCTCAGCGGCATGACCTCCACCACCTTCCGCGGCTTTCTTCTGGGAATGGGCGTCACCGCCGTGATCCAATCTTCCTCCGCCACCACGGTCATGGTGGTGGGATTTGTCAACTCCGGTTTGATGACGCTGCGCCAGGCGATCGGTGTCAATATGGGTGCCAACATCGGTACTACCGTCACTTCCTGGATGCTCAGTCTCAGCGCCATTGAGGGAGAGAGTTTGCTGCTTCAGCTTCTGAAGCCCACTTCCTTCACGCCGGTTCTGGCACTGATCGGCATCAACTTCTATATGTTCCAGAAAAATCCCAAGCGTAAGGATACGGGACTGATCTTCATCGGTTTTGCCGTGCTTATGTTCGGCATGGATACCATGTCGGATGCGGTGGCGGGCTTGAAGAATGTGCCGGCTTTCCGGGATATTCTGACCCTGTTCACCAATCCCATCCTGGGCGTGCTGGCGGGAGTGGTCCTTACGGTGGTGATCCAGTCGTCCTCCG
>JAZSCY010000315.1:0-6997 GCA_045530875.1 Eubacteriales bacterium | reverse complement strand
CCGTGTTCGTTCCATCGCCAATCTGGTGGACGATATCGCCCTGAATCTGGCCACTTCCGGTGTGCGTATTGAAGCGCCCATCCCCGGAAAATCCGCGGTGGGTATTGAAGTTCCCAACAAGAAATCCACCACCGTGCATTTGCGCACTTTGTTGGAGAATCCGGCATTCACCAATGCCAAGAGCCGCATTTCCTGTGCGCTCGGGCAGGACGTGGCCGGTGCCAATGTGTATCTGGATATTGCCCGCATGCCGCACTTGCTGATCGCGGGTGCTACCGGTATGGGTAAATCCGTTTGCATCAACAGCTTGCTGATCAGCCTTTTGTATAAGGCGAAGCCGGATGAATTGAAACTGATTCTGGTAGACCCCAAAAAAGTCGAGTTCAATATGTACAACGGCATTCCTCATCTGTATATGCCTGTTGTAACCGATGCGAAAAAGGCCGCTGGAGCTTTGTCCTGGGCGGTCTCCGAGATGGAACGCCGGTACAGCCTGATCGAAGAAGTGGGCGTGCGTGACGTGAAATCCTACAACGAGATCACGAAAAACGATCCTGAATACGAATTCCTGCCCCAGTTTGTTATCGTTATCGACGAGTTGGCGGATCTGATGATGATGGCGAAAACGGATGTGGAGGATTCCATCTGCCGTATTGCCCAGAAAGCCCGTGCCGCGGGCATGCATTTGATCATCGGTACACAGCGTCCGTCTGTGGACGTTATCACCGGTCTGATCAAGGCCAATTTCCCGTCCCGTATCGCATGTCGTGTGTCTTCTCAGATCGACTCCCGTACCATCATTGACCGTGCAGGTGCTGAGAATCTGATCGGCCGCGGTGATATGCTGTACAACCCCGTAGGTGCGGACAAGCCGATCCGTGTGCAGGGT
Organism: Eubacteriales bacterium; assembly: GCA_045530875.1. Lineage (GTDB taxonomy): Bacteria > Bacillota > Clostridia > Oscillospirales > CAG-272 > SIG701. The sequence continues at coordinate 6,108 of JAZSCY010000315.1, read as the reverse complement.
GCTTTTGTATCCGATCAGGATGTGGAAAAGGTCATCACCTATATCAAGACCCACAACAGCGGTGTGGAATACAATACATCTGCCATCGAGCAGGTAGAACGCAATGCCGCATCCATCGGTGCTTCCAAGAAGGGCGGTGCCCCCGCGGATGACGGTGACGGTGCCGGTGAGGACGATCCGATGCTTCGTCCTGCCATTGAGCTGGCAGTGGAGAGCGGAAAAATCTCCACATCCCTGATCCAGCGCAGACTGTCGCTGGGATACGGACGGGCGGCAAAACTGATCGACCGTATGGAGCAGCTCGGATATGTCAGTGCACCGGAGGGACAAAAACCCCGTGAGGTGCTGATTACCAAGGAACAGTTTATGGAAATGGTCCTGCGGGATACCGATTCGTAACGGACGGTCGTTCATAAAATTTCATAAGAATGAGTGTTGGTGGAAATAATGGGAAAACTAATCGTAATTGAAGGTCTGGACGGCTCCGGCAAAGGAACGCAGGCAGCACTGCTCGTCGAATATCTTCGAAACAAAGGATGCCGTGTGCGGGAGATTAGCTTCCCGGATTACGAATCGGAAGGCTCCGTGCTTGTGCGGATGTATCTGGATGGCAAGTTGGGTGACGATCCCGATGCCACCAATGCCTATGCGGCGTCTATGTTTTACGCGGCCGATCGGTACGTCACATATCGTACCGATTGGGAAAAAGATTACGCCGATCCGGAAACCATCGTGATTGCCAATCGGTATACCACGGCCAATGCCTATCACCAGCTGTCCAAATTGCCGGAGGAGCAGTGGGACGGTTTCCTTGCCTGGCTATGGGACTTTGAGTTTGTTCGTCTCGGCCTTCCCAAGCCCGACGCAGTGGTGGCTTTGTCCATGCGGCCGGAGGTCTCCCGTGCACTGATCGAAAAGCGTTGTGTGGAAACCGGCGTAAAGAAGGACATCCATGAGGCGGACAGCGATTATCTGGAGAGATGCTATAAGGCACTGCATTACGTTTGCGAAAGAGAATCCTGGCATTTGATCGAATGTGCCGAGGGCGGTGTGCCGTACACCATCCCTGTGATGCAGGGAAAGATCTGCGACGTTCTGGGCTTGTAAGATTTTGCTGTTTTTGAGTGGGGACGGGAACATATTCTGATCATGTACGTCCCATATGTATGAATAGAAAAGGAGAACGGATATGGTATACTTGTTCCTGGCGGACGGTTTTGAAGAAATTGAAGCTTTGACTCCTGTGGATTTGCTTCGCCGTGCTGATGTGGACGTGATTACGGTAGGGGTTACAGGAAAGACCGTAACCGGATCTCACGGAATCACCGCTATGGCCGATTGTGAGGCTGAGGAAGCGTTGGCTATGCTTCATTCCGGCAAAGTACCCGAAATGATTGTGCTGCCGGGTGGTATGCCCGGTGCGGCAACACTGGACGCTGCACCTGTTGTGGATGCGTTTATTGATGCGGCTGAGGCATCCGGTGCGTATATTGCTGCCATTTGTGCGGCACCGATGATCCTCGGAAAACGCGGATTACTGAAAGGGAAGCGTGCCACTTGCTTCCCCGGATTTGAAGAATACCTCACCGGAGCGGATGTCACCGGTGAGCGCACCGTTACAGATGGTCGGTATATTACCGGACAGGCTATGGGAGCAGCTACTGAGTTTGCTCTCGCCCTTGTAAAAGCTTTGAAAGGAGAATACGCGGCCGACACATTGCGTGCCGCTGTGTTTGCATAATGAATTCTATACGAAAGATTAAAGACGAGATCCGTGCCGAGTACAGCGCGCGCCGTGCTGCCATGGATCCTGCCGAGAAAAAACGGCGCGACGATGCCATCTGCCGCGCGGCAACGGCACTCGCCAGCTTCCGCTATGCAGAATATGTGCTGTTGTATGCAGCTACAGAGAATGAGATTCAGATACAGGCCATAGCGGAAGAGGCTTTGGCACGCGGTAAGAAGATCGCTTTCCCCCGCTGTGACAAGGAATCCCATACCATGCAGTATCATCTTGTTTCTTCCCTGGATGAGTTGGCGCAGGACAGTTACGGTATTCTGGAGCCGCCGCCGGAGAATCCCATATACGATCCGGAAAACGATCTGGGAAGCGCTGTCTGCTTTGTGCCCGGTCTTGTGTACGATAAGGCGGGATACCGTCTCGGATACGGTAAAGGCTTTTACGACCGGTATCTGTCCCATTTCTCCGGATGTACCTTGGGCGTGGTGTACAGCGATTATATTCTTCCTACCGTGCCCAGAGGCCGGTTTGATGTTTCCGTGGATATTTTATTGACCGAGAAAGGCGTGAAAATGACCGGTGAAAATTAAACATTCTTTTGCCGCACCGCTTTTACTGATTGTTATTCTTGTTTTGATGACGCTGTCCGGCTTTTTGGATTTTTCCCGCCTGGGAATGGCCGAAAATCCCTATCTTGCGACAGTGGTCATTCAGCTTATCGTGTACGCACTTCCGTGTGTGTTCTTCTGCCGTATGCGCGGGGAAAACTATCCCGAGCGTTTGCGGATACGAATGTTCCGCGCAAATCACTGCTTTTTGATGATTCTTTCGCTGATCGCCATGTTTGCGGGCAGCGCGTTGATCCGCCTGGCCCTGTATTCTGTATTTCCCGACAGCGCGGCGGATGTGTCCTACGGAGCGAATCTGCAGGGAGAGAACCTGTTTCTTGCCATAGTTGCGTTTGCTGTGGTTCCGGCGATGACGGAGGAGTTTTTGTTCCGCGGCATTGTGCTGACGGAGTACGAATCTGTGGGTGTTCCGTTTGCGGTGATTCTTTCCTCTCTCTTGTTTTCGATGATGCATCTGAACCTGATGCAGCTTCCTACCTACTTTTACTGCGGTGTGATTCTGGCAATCGTGCTGTATACCACCCGGTCCGTATTTGCATCTATGGCCGTTCATCTTTTGAACAATATTGCCACGCTGCTCTTTGACCACTTCGTGTACAGTGTAGCGGAGAATGCGGAGGAGCGCAGCGTGCTGTTCAGCTTCATTCTTCTTTGTGTCCTTTTTGTATCGCTGATCCTCTTGTTCATGGAGGCACAGAGAATTTATGCAGGCTACGGAATTACCGGAGTGCCATCCCCCCATGTCCGTCCCAAAAAGAAAAAAGAGCCGGCTGGCATAGCAGATATGCTCCTGTCGCCCGCGCTCATCATCTTCGTGATTTTGTTTTTTGTCATCTCTCTGGTAAAACGGTGATGGCATCATCCCATATTGAAAGGGGAGTTATCCATGGTGGATCCCAACAAAACGGATAAAGAAAATACACTTGGCTTTGATAATGCAGATATCCTGGCACAGAAGCGCCGCCGTGATGCGGAGGTTGCCAGAGCTGCCTCGGCTGTAAGCGCAAATGATCTGCGTGCACAGATGCAGACCGGCAAGGCAAAGCCGCCGTCCGTACAGAAAAATCCAGCGGCGCAGACTGCAAAAAAAGCGCCTGTAAAAGCTCCGGCAGCCGCTCCGTCTGATGTGGCTCGTAAAGCAAGTGCACCGACGCGTCCCGCTGCATCTGCTCCGCGTCCGGCACCGAAAAACGTACCGGCAGGAAATCCGCAGACGGCAAAAAATACCCAGCCCAAGCCCAGAACTTCTGCGCAGCCTCCAAAGCAGTCCCCGGCTCAGACGGTGGAAAAACCCGCACCACTCGGACAGCAACCGCGCCGCGTGACTGAGGTAAAGCCGTCGATGATTCCGTACAAGCAGGTTACCTTGAAACCAAAATCCACATCGGATGACGGTGCTACCCGGGTTACCGATATCCGCGATGTACGTCCACTGGCACAGGAGATGAACAACCGGACGCAGCTGACATCGATCAGCAAAAACGCCCAGGCTCTCCGTCCTGCCAAGCAAGCAGAAGAGCAGGATGAAAGCGAAGGCGGCAACACGATCATCAGCATCATCAAGGCCATCACGTACATCGTGGCGGTGATCGTCGTGTCGGTATTCCTTTCCGTATGCATTATCCTTGTGGGCAACGATGTATTTGCCTTTGTCAAGGATGATACCATGGTAGAGGTGACGATCCCCGAATATGCCACGGTGAATGATATAGCGGAAATACTTCATGCGAATGATGTCATTGCCTATCCGGGCATATTCCGCTTCTATGGATACCTGAATAAGGTGGACGTTCTTCCCGAGGGATCGGAGGATTCTTCCGTGTTTGTGGCAGGAACGTACACCGTTCATCCCATGATGAACTATGATGAATTGCTGGAGGCGTTCAAAAAGAAGGCACCCTCCGGTATCTCCCGCATTACGATTCCCGAGGGATATACAACGGATGAGATCATCGATCTCTTTGTGTCCAAAGGAATCGGCACACGGGAGGGATATATCGACGTTATAAACAATTACGACTTTGATTACTGGTTCATTGATGCGCTGGAAGAAAGCGGCGTGTCCGAGAATCGGTACTATCGCCTGGACGGATATCTTTTCCCCGACACCTATGAGTTCTACAATGCGTCCAGCGAAGTGGTTGTTATCGGTAAGCTCCTTAAGCGTTTCAACCAAGTGTTCCTGGATTCCTATTCGCAAAAAGCGAAGGAGCTGGGATATACCGTGGACGAAATACTGATTATTGCCTCGCTGATTGAGAAAGAGGCGGGCACGCAGGCGGACTTCTTTGACATTTCTTCTGTATTCAACAACCGATTGAAGAACCCCGCCAATTATCCCTATCTGGAGAGCGATGCCACCGTAGTGTACGCCATCCATCACGATACCGGTGAGCGTATCAACCCCACCGGCGAGGACATGACCTACGAAAGCCCGTATAACACCTATACCAATAAGGGATTGCCGCCCGGACCGATCGCCAATCCCAGCGCCAGTGCCATCCGCGCTGCGCTGTATCCGTCCGTTACGGATTATTATTACTTCTACTCGGAATCTGCCCATATCACCCATTATTCCACCACCTATGAGGAGCATAAGAAGGTGATCGCCGAGATGAAGAACAAGTACAATACGTCCAATAACTAATGCAGGAGTCAACTATGAAGACAGTGATGCTGGTGTTCGGCACAAGACCGGAAGCGATCAAGATGTGCCCCCTTGTCAACGAACTGAAGACACGGGAAGGCTTGCGTACCGTGGTATGCGTAACCGGTCAGCACCGCCAGATGCTGGACCAGGTGCTCAGCGCCTTCCATGTGGTGCCGGACTATGATCTTTCCATTATGAAAGATAAGCAGACTCTGTTCGATATTACAACGAATATTTTAAACCGGATCAAAGGGGTTCTGGAGGAAGTGAAGCCGGACGTCGTGCTGGTTCACGGCGATACCTCCACCACATTTGTTACCGCATTGGCCTGCTTCTATTTGCAGATTCCCGTTGGTCATGTGGAGGCCGGACTGCGGACTTACAATATCCATTCCCCCTACCCGGAGGAGTTTAACCGACAGGCTGTGTCTATCATCTCAAAATATAATTTTGCACCGACAGAGCTGTCCAAAAACAACCTCATCCGGGAGGGAAAACCGGAGGATTCCATCTATGTCACCGGTAATACCGCAATCGATGCGCTGAAAACCACTGTCCGGGAGGATTATACCCATCCGGAGCTGGAATGGGCAAAGGACAGCCGACTGATCATGATCACGGCCCATCGCCGGGAGAATCTCGGTCAGCCCATGCACAATATGTTCCGGGCAATCCGCCGTGTGATGGAAGAGCATCCGGACGTGAAAGCCATCTATCCTATCCACATGAATCCTGTTGTCCGCCGGGCGGCGGATGAGGAGTTGGGCGGGTGTGACCGCATTCACATCATCGAGCCGCTTGAGGTTCTGGATTTCCACAATTTCCTCTCACGCAGTTATATGATCCTTACCGATTCCGGCGGGATTCAGGAAGAGGCACCTTCCCTTGGAAAACCGGTTCTGGTCATGCGGGATACCACGGAGCGACCGGAGGGAATCGCCGCCGGAACGCTGAAGCTGGTGGGCACCGACGAAAACGTGATCTACGAGAACTTCAAACTTCTTTTGAATGATTCTATCGTATACGACGCGATGGCGAAGGCATCCAATCCTTACGGTGACGGATTTGCCTGCCGAAGAATCGCCGAT
>JAZSCY010000280.1:0-2321 GCA_045530875.1 Eubacteriales bacterium | reverse complement strand
GTTCGCGTGTGAAGTGCGTCCGGGTTAGGATAGTATTGACCGCGAACCATGGTTCAGATCCCAGTTGTCTCCACCAAAAGTAAAAGAGTCCGCCCTGCGGACTCTTTTACTTTTTGACGAAGCTTATGCGGAACGAACCACGGACGCGCCTTGCGCGGCATGCGGTTCGCGTGTGAAGTGCGTCCGGGTTAGGATAGTATTGACCGCGAACCATGGTTCAGATCCCAGTTGTCTCCACCAAAAAACAGCATCCCATGTGGGATGCTGTTTTTGCTTATATCCCCGCTTGTCATAACGGGCCTGTTGTGCTATAATAGAAAAGAGTCTTGCTGATGCGAAAGTAATCAACGCTGTCACAAAATCGGAGGTGCCTATGATGAAACGAAAACGATATCCGCTACTCCGATCCGTTTTCGGAATCCTGTTCGGCCTTATGCTGATCGGCTATTATCTGGCCGCCGGAAGTATTGGCGGATTTACCGTGTCGGTGTTGTGGGTGTGGCTGGTGGCCGGGATGACTATCACGCTTCTCGGTGTCGCAGATCTGTGGATGCGGTTCCATCCCATCCGTCCCATACGGGTTTCTGTGGCTGTCCTGCGGTGGATTATTATTGCCTGCGCCGCTTGGTTCTTTTCGGTAGTCGGCCTTGTGATATCCGGTATGCATTATATCTGCCCTGAAAGAGCGGATTACCTCATCGTGCCGGGGGCGAAAGTGTACGGGGATCAGCCCAGCGACGCGCTCCTCGCCCGTATCGACCTGGCATGGGATTATCTGTCCCGCAATCCCGATACTGTGGCCATCCTCAGCGGCGGACAGGGAAGCGGAGAGAATATCAGCGAGGCGGAATGTATGCGCCGCACGCTGGCGTCCTACGGCCTTTCAGAAGACCGGATGCTCCTGGAGACGAAATCTACCACCACCGCGGAAAATATGCAGTTTTCCTATGCGCTGTACGGGGCTCCCGATGCATCAGTGGGAATCGTCAGCAGTAATTTTCATCTGTACCGATCCATCCGCCTGGCGAAGAAATGCGGCTGGACTCGTGTGTACGGAATCCCGGCCCCCTTTCGGGGTATTATGCTTCCCCATTATATCGCACGGGAATTTCTCACCATCACCGTGGACACCCTGCGAGGCAATATGTAATAAAAAAGGCAGCTGCGAATGCAGTTGCCTTTTTCTATTATTTCAGCATGTTGGACTGGTTCAGCACCATGGCGCTGTACAAAAACAGTACATCGTCCGCAGTGCTCAGGTCCACCAGATTGGGCAGGTATGTGCTGTCTACATAGCGGATGTCCACCAGTGTGATCTTGGAGTAAGCCGGCACCAGCAAGGGTACGATGCTGCTTCCGAAGGAATCACGGAACACCACCAGTTCGCGTCCGTCCGTGCAGGCAGGATTCTCAATGGTGAGAAGGGCCGCCGCACCGGAGAGGAATACCTCATAGGGATCGTCGCTAACGAGCTTATCCATATCGTAGATGCCGGTGGTCTTTCCCGTTTCGTAGTTGTATACCGTGCATCCGTCCAGAATCGGGTTGGTCAGATACGTCAGTGTATCGGGAGCCATGGGCAGCGCCGCCTGGCCGTAATATACGCCGTAGAACGGGGCTTCCACCTTGTTCTCCACGTAATCCCATGTGAGCCGGTCGGCGATGTTCATGCCGCCCGCCAGCACATCTACCACACCGGACAGACATTCCTGCTTCCAGTGTGTATCGGTGCGATAATACTGGTCGATGGTCAGGGAATCAAACAGATCGATGTGCTTGAAATCCGGCGTGCTTTCCCGGAACAGACGGAGCAGCTCATCGTAATCGATGGAGGGATATCCGTTTTGCGCCGCCAGGAAATAGTTTTTGTCCGGGATAATGGCCGCAAACACATTCGCGTCCGTTTCCTTGAAATGCGTGTTGTACAGCGTTTCAAACTTCTGACCTGCCGACGTAATCAATTCGGAGCGCAGAGGATATTCCAACTTGGAAACGGAGTCACCGGCCAGATATACATCGTTGTTGTCCTTCTGACCGAACACGTAGTAGTGAGCAATGGCCTTTACCGTGCGGAACGCATCCCGGAAAGGGAACTGATCCAGCGTGTAGGTTTCAAACTCACTCATTGCTTTTGTGTTCAAAACGGTTTCCAAGGTAATTTTGGGGAACTGCTTCAGCTTTCTTCTTTCACTGGAGGAGTATTCCTGAGGAGTATGCAGCAGACACAAAAGCGCGCCGCCCAGGAAGAAAACAAGGAAAGAAATCGTGACGATATAATTCTTTATTTTCATGAATAACACCTCCTCAGAAACGGAAATACA
>JAZSCY010000332.1:0-8966 GCA_045530875.1 Eubacteriales bacterium | reverse complement strand
CGTTCCATAGCGAAAGAACCCCCTCCTTCACGGTCTTTCCCGCTACCCAATCCTTTTACTGCTTCGGCTGCGGCGCCGGCGGTGATGTGGTCAGCTTTATTATGCGGGAGGAAAATCTGGATTACCGCTCGGCTCTGGAATTCCTTGCCAAGCGGGCGGGGATCACACTGCCTGACGACGATATCCGGGATGAGCGCGGTGTCAGCCGTAAGCGGATTCTGGAGATGAATGTATGCGCCGCCCGGTTCTTCCGGGATATGCTTTATCACGAGCGTGTCGGCGCACAGGCGAGAGCGTATATTGAGCAGCGGCAGCTTCCCTCCGCCATTGTGCGGCGGTTCGGCCTGGGATATGCCCCGGATTCCTTCCACGATCTGTGCGACCATCTCCGGAAAAACGGATATACCGACGAGGAAATGACCACAGGCTTCCTGTGCGGGAAGGGCAAGAACGGCCGGCTGTACGATATCTTCCGCGGACGGCTGATTATCCCCATCATCGACGTGACGGGAAACATCGTGGCTTTCGGCGGACGGCTGATCGGGGAGGGGAAGGAAAGCCCCGACGGACGGAAGCCTCCCAAATATCTGAACTCATCGGATACCCCGGCGTTTAAGAAGATGCGCAATCTGTTCGCCCTCAATTTTGCTAAGGCGAAATGCGAGGAGAGACTGATCCTCTGCGAGGGATATATGGACGTGATCCAGCTGCACGCGGCGGGATTTGAAAATGCGGTGGCTACGCTGGGTACGGCCATCACTCCCGAGCATGCGCGGATCGTGAAAAAGTATACGTCCAATGCGGTTCTGGCCTACGACAGCGATGCGGCCGGGCAGAACGCCACAGCCAAGGCTTTGCGGATTTTGAATGATGCCGGCGTGGAGGCCAAGGTGATCCGTATGGACGGAGCCAAGGATCCGGACGAGTATATCAAAAAATTCGGCTCGAAGAAATTCGCCTCCCTTTTGGGAGAGAGCCGATCCCGGTTTGAATACGATCTGGAAAATGTGACAGGACAGTACGACCTGGACAATCCGGAGGAAAAGATCAAAGCGGCGGATGCCATTTGCGAGAAAATCGCATCGGTGTACTCCAGCGTGGAGCGGGATGTGTATATTTCCCGGGCGGCCAAAGCGTTTTCTTTGGATCCGGCCAGTATAAAAAACGATGTGGACCGCAAGATAAGAAAGCGGATGAAGTCCGAAAAGGCCGCCCGTCCCGGAGAATTGTACCGGGCAGGCATGGGCCTTTCCGATCGGGTCAATCCGGATTTCGCCAAGGTGTCCAAGGCGGCCCGCTTTGAGGAAACCGTTCTCGGGCTGATCATGCTCCGGCGGGAATATATCGCCCGTGCGGTGGACGGTGCGCCCCTGAGGGAGGAGGATATGCCAACCTCTCTGGGAAAGCGTCTGTTTGCGGCGATCCGGGCAGGGGAGGACAGCGGCGGCTTCGGATTTGAAGTGCTCAACGAATCCTTTACCCAGGATGAGGTGTCCCGGGCGGAAAAAATGCGGGTAGACCGCATGAAGCTTTCCGATAACGGCCCCGACGTGTTTGACGGCACGGTGCGGGCGCTGCGGGCGGAAAACGAGATTAACCGCAATAAGGATGAGGGCGATTTTCTGTTCTTCATCCATAAAAAACGGGGCAATATGAACCCGGAAAAATAATACATTCTGAAAATACTACATAACCGAAGGGAAAGTAATATGGATAGCGAAAAGAAAGTGGACATGCGGGATCTGATTGAGAAAGGTAAGTCCAAGGGCTCCCTCTCCAACAACGACATTATGGAGGCCATTGATTTTACCGATTACGATATCGATCAGCTGGAAAAACTGTACGAAACTCTGGAGAGCAACGGCATCGAGGTGACCAGCTATATCAATACCGCCGAGTTCGATGATATCGAAACAGAGGTGGAGCAGCTGGAAAACACCGAGGAGATGGAAAAGGTTCTCTCCCAGGAAGGATTGGCTATCGACGATCCCGTTCGTATGTATCTGAAGGAAATCGGTAAGGTTCCGCTGCTGGATGCAGATCGCGAGCTCCTTCTGGCGCAGAAGATGTCCGAGGGCGATCAGCGTGCCAAGCAGGAGTTGGTGGAGGCCAACCTCCGTCTGGTGGTCAGCATCGCCAAGCGGTATGTGGGCAAGGGCATGTTCTTTTTGGATCTGATCCAGGAGGGCAATCTGGGCCTGATGAAGGCCGTGGAGAAGTTCGACTATACCAAGGGATATAAATTCTCCACCTACGCAACCTGGTGGATCCGCCAGGCTATCACCCGTGCCATCGCCGATCAGGCAAGAACGATCCGTATCCCCGTGCACATGGTGGAAACGATTCACAAGGTATCCCGTGTATCCCGTCAGCTGCTGCAGGAGAGAGGCCATGAGGCTACCGCCGACGAGATCGCCGAGGTGATCGGCATGAGCCCCGAAAAGGTGCGCGAGATCATGAAGATCGCACAGGATCCCGTTTCCCTGGAAACGCCTATCGGTGAGGAAGAGGATAGCCATCTGGGCGACTTTATCGAGGACAGCGATTCTCCGGCCCCCGCGGATGCAGCATCCTACGCGCTTCTCCGTGAACAGCTCAGCGAGGTGCTTCATACGCTGACGCCCCGTGAGGAGCACGTTCTGAAACTTCGTTTCGGCCTGGATGACGGACGTACCCGCACCCTGGAGGAAGTGGGCAAGGAGTTCAATATCACCCGTGAGCGTATCCGCCAGATCGAGGCAAAAGCACTCCGCAAACTGCGTCATCCCAGCCGTTCCAAGAGACTGAGAGATTATCTGGATTGACAGACCGTTTGCCATTCTTTTGGTGAATGTGCCTGGTTTGGGGCGCACAGCGTTGTGTCAAGTGCCCAAATGTGATGTTGTATTGCCCAAAACACGATCTCCATTTTCGTTGATTTGGAACAAAAAATGTGCACGATGTGTGAATGGAATCACGAAAAGGGTGGCGGGCATGGGCCGCTTCAAGCGAAATATCGCTTGACATATGCGGGAAAATCGTGTAAAATATTTTAAGATTGAGTGGCAGTTTTTTGCCTGCGCAATGATATTGAGGAGGATCCCTAAATGAAAAGAAAGCTTGTATGTCTCCTGCTGGCGTTTGCAACTGTGTTCTCCTGCTTCGCCTTTGCCGGCTGTACCAAAGAATCCGGCGATACGACGGTAGAAGGTACCACCACGGACAGCGCATCCCTGTCTACGGTTACCCTGACTTTGTGGGTGCCCACCGATGAGGATACCACCGAGGAGGCTCTTTTGGCCGTTGAGGAGGCTATCAATAAAATCACCAAGGCGAAATTCGAAACCGCCATTGAACTTCATGCTATTCCCAGCGATGAGTACGATGCTGCCGTTGATGCCCGCATCAAGGAGATCGAAGATCACATCGCGTTTGAAGAAGAAGAGGCTGCCCGCAAGAGAAAGGAAGCCGCTTCTCTCGCCGCTCTGGGACAGACCATGCCTCCGGAGACTACGGCTCCCGAGACTACCGCTCCCGAGGGTGAGGATACATATATCAACGATATCGGCATGCAGATCCTCAAGTATCCTGAGGTTGGCGAATACCAGATGGATATCTTCCTTGTGCGCGGCCGTGATAATTACCTGTCCTATATCGACAGAAACGCTCTGTCTGAGCTGGATTCCGAGCTGGTCGGCGACGCAAAGATCCTGACGCAGTATATCTATCCCACGTTTTTGTCCTCTGTTAAGTTTGAGGGCGCAACCTACGCCATCCCCAACAACCACGTGGTTGGCGAGTATCAGTATCTGCTGATCAACAAGCGCCTGGTGGATGAATTGTACTGGGATCTCGATGATATGTCCACTCTGCTGAAGTGTCAGGATTTCATCATGGACGTAAAGGAGCGCACCGATGTGGTTCCTTTCCTGTCTGAGGTGGAAGCTTCCGGTATGAAATACTGGTCTCAGGACGGTTCCTTCTCTTTGATCGCTTCTCAGATTCCCTCTTCCTCCAATCTGCTCACCTTCTGCCAGCCCAGAAGCAGCCTCGGTATCAAGGCGTACAGCGACACCATCCTCATGATGAAGACTCTGAAGGAAGCCGGCTGCATCGCTGAGAATCCGGAAAGTGTGGAAGAATTCGGCGTTGGTATCGTTACCGGTCAGGCGTCCGATCTTGCAAAATACGAAGAAGATTACTACGTAAAAGTATACCAGGCTCCTCTCTTCACGGAAGAGGAAGTGTTCCAGGCCATGTTTGCTGTCAGCACCTACACCAAGGATGTGGGCCGCTCCATGGAAATCATCACTGCTCTGAATACCGATCCCGAATTGCGTACCGTTCTGCAGTACGGTGTTGAAGATATGCACTGGCGTGTGAACGAAACCAACACCGAAGTTATCGACGTAATCAGCGATGAGTATAAGATGAATCTGCTGGAAACCGGTAACGTATACATGACCTATCCCGCTCCCGGCGTGTCCAAGGCATACTGGGAAGACGGTAAGGCACAGAACCTGGCCGCACAGACCGATCCCTTCCTCGGCTTCACTGAGGAAACCTATATTACCGAAGAGAACGCAGCCGATTATGAAGAACTGGCACGTTACTCCAAGGAGGTTTACGACCGCGTGGCGGCTATGACTGCCGAAGAGTTCTCTGCATCCCTGACGGATCTGAGAAAAGAAATCGCCACCAATGAGACAGTGGCTAAGCTGATCAATAAGGAAGAACCTGTGAGCTTGGCTTCCTTCTATCGCGAGTTCTATCTTGGCAACGGCGGACAGATCGACGAATAATATATCCGTTTGCGAGAGCCCGGTGAAATACCGGGCTCTTTTTATGCCGTTTTAATTGTAAATATTTTGTGAACATTGAAAAACGCATTGCATTGTGAATAATAGTATGGTACAATACTGGAGCATGCGCAAAAAGCGCATAGCACACACACGCTTGTGACGGCGCCTGACGGTGCTGCGCGGTAAAGATAAAGTTTACCGGTGCCTTAGGCCTGCAGTTCAGACGCTTTCGCGTGGCGGAAAATAACCGTAAGGAGAAAAAATTATGGCAATCGTAAGCATTAAGCAGCTTCTGGAAGCCGGTGTACATTTCGGTCACCACACCAGACGCTGGAACCCCAAGATGGCAGAGTACATCTTCACCGAGCGTAACGGCATCTACATCATCGACCTGCAGAAGACCATCAAGAAGTTTGAGGAAGCGTACATGTACGTTCGTGACGTGGCTGCTCAGGGCGGCACCGTTCTGTTCGTTGGTACCAAGAAGCAGGCAGCGGATGCTATCCGTGAAGAGGCTGAGCGTTGCGGCATGTATTACGTAAACGTTCGTTGGCTCGGCGGTATGCTGACCAACTACAAGACCATCCGTCAGAGCATCAACCGTCTGAACGCTCTGGAAAAGATGCAGGAGGATGGCACTTTCGATATGCTTCCCAAGAAGGAAGTTGCTCAGCTCCAGAAGGAAATGTACAACCTGGAGAAGAACCTGGGCGGTATCAAGACCATGCAGCATCTGCCTTCCGCTATTTTCATCGTTGATCCCCGCAAGGAGCACAACGCTGTTCTGGAAGCTAAGAAGCTGGGCATTCCCGTTGTTGCTATCGTGGATACCAACTGCGATCCCGACGACGCTGACTACATCATCCCCGGTAACGATGACGCAATCCGCGCTATCCGTCTGATCTCCTCTGTTCTCGCTGACGCTGTTATCGAGGGCAAGCAGGGTGAGCAGCTCACCGAGGCTGAGGCTCCCGCAGCTGAGGAAGCTGAAGAAGCAAACAACTAATCGAAGATTTACGGAGGATATATACAATGGCAGCTATTACCGCAAAAATGGTAGCCGATCTCCGCGCGCAGACCGGCTGCGGCATGATGGAGTGCAAGAAGGCACTCACCGCTTCCAATGGCGATTTCGACGAGGCAGTAAAGGTTCTTCGTGAGAAGGGTCTGGCTGTTGCCGCTAAGAAGGCAACCCGTATTGCATCCGAGGGTGTTGTTGATATCATGGTATCCGAGGACGGCAAGAGTGCCGCTATGATCGAAGTTAACGCTGAGACCGACTTCGTTGCTAAGAATGAGAAGTTCCAGGAGTTCGTTCGCGGCCTGCTGGCAACCATCATCGCACACAGACCGGCTGACGTAGCCGCTCTGAACACACTGCCTTATCCCGATTCCGATTTTACCGTAGAAGGCAAGCTGAAGGACATGATCTTCACCATCGGTGAGAACATGAACATCCGCCGCTTCCTGATCGTTGACGGTGTTCTGAGCACCTATATCCACGGTAAGGGCACCACCGGTGTTATCATCAACTTCGAGGCTGACGACGTTTGTGCTGCAAACCCCGGCTTTGCTGAGTTCGCTAAGAACATCGCGCTGCAGGTTGCTGCAATGCCTGTTCTGTACCTGAACAAGGAGTCCGTTCCCGCAGCGGATCTGGAAGCTGAGAAGCAGATCCAGCTCACTCTGATGAAGAACGATCCCAAGAACGCAAATAAGCCTGAGAACATCCTCGAGAAGATGATCATGGGTAAGATGAACAAGTTCTACGAGAAGAACTGCCTGACCGAGCAGTCCTACATCAAGGACGACAATATGTCCGTTTCTCAGTATGTAGCTGCATGCGCTAAGGAGTTCGGCGGCAACATCGCCATCAAGGGCTTCTACCTCTACGAGAGAGGCGAAGGTCTGGAGAAGAAGGAAGACAATTTCGCTGAAGAAATTGCCAGCCTGGTAAAGAACTAATGCATACGAAACCGTCGGCTGAGAAAGCCGACGGTTTTTTTTGCGAATTTACAGAAGTATATTTACAAATCCGTTATTTTGGAGTAAAATAAATACGTTAAACTATGTAAGGAGATGCATTTATGTCCACACCCGCGTATCGCCGGGTTCTTTTGAAACTGTCCGGTGAAGCTTTGAAAAACGATGCCGCATCCATTTTGGATTTTGCTTATATGGACACCGTGGTTGCCCAGATCAAACGCTGCGTGGAGTCCGGGGTTCAGGTTGCCGTTGTGATCGGCGCCGGAAACATCTGGCGCGGCGCCAGAGGAACGGATGTGAACCGCACCCGTGCCGATCATATGGGTATGCTGGCTACGGTCATCAATTCCATCGGTATGAAGGACGCACTGGTCCGTGCCGGTCTGGATGCGCATGTAATGACCCCCGTGATGATGGAAACCTTTACGGAACCTTATCTGTGCGATAAGGCTGTGGAATATCTGGAAAAGGGAAGTGTAGTGATTCTCGCCGGCGGCTCCGGTGCTCCCTTCTTCTCCACTGATACCGCCGCCGTTCTCCGTGCCGCGGAGGTCGGTGCGGACGTAACCCTGATGGCGAAGAACATCGACGCGATCTATACCGCCGATCCCCGTGTGGATCCCACCGCCACCCCCCTTCGTGAGGTGGATTATATGCACATTCTGGATAACCACCTGACCGCCATCGACATCACCGCCACCGCCTTTGCGATGGAGAACAAGATGCCGATCCATATCTTCGGTCTGGACGATCCGGAAAACATTTACAGAGTTATTATGGGCGAAACGCTCGGAACAATAGTCAAAGGAGGAGTACACAAATGAAACTGGATACCACCGCTTATGAAAGCAAAATGAAGAAAACAATCGAGGTTTACGAGGATAATCTGGCCAGCGTACGTGTTGGTCGTGCCAATGCCGCCGTTCTCGCGCGGGTAACTGTGGATTATTACGGAACCCCCACTCCCATCAGCAGTGTGGCAAACGTAAACGTTTCCGATGCAAGAACACTGACCATCACTCCTTGGGATGCTTCCCTGAACAAGCCCATCGAGAAGGCCATCCTTGCGTCTGATGTGGGTATCACTCCTTCCAACGACGGTAAGGTGATTCGCCTGCTGTTCCCCCAGCTGACGGAGGAGCGCCGTAAAGAATTGAAGAAGCAGATCGCTAAGATGGGTGAGGACACCAAGGTGGCTCTCCGCAACATCCGTCGCGAGGCAAACGATAAGTGCAAGGATATGAAGAAGGCTTCCGAGATGAACGAAGACGAGCAGAAGCTGTCCGAAAAGTCCGTGCAGGATCTGACGGATAAGTATATCAAGCAGGTCGACGACGTTACAGCAAAGAAAGAAAAGGAAATTATGGAGATCTGATGACGGCCGTCGGCCAGTCATCCGCGCAATCGCCTTGGCACCCAACGTATTTGCGGAGGCCGGGGCGTTTGTTGCTATTGGAGGATCTTTTTATCGGATATGATGGAACAACAGGAAATCATTGCGCTGCGTGATACGGTGGAGGCATCCGCCCTTCGTCACATCGCGTTTATCATGGACGGAAACGGCCGCTGGGCAACGGCACAGAAGATGCCCCGGGAGGCCGGTCACCGTGCCGGTGCGGAGAATCTGAAAAAGGTGGTCCGCTTTTGCGGGGATATCGGCATCCACGCCGTGACCGTGTACGCTTTCTCTACCGAGAATTGGAAACGGCCTGCGCTGGAGGTCAATGCCATCATGCAGCTGCTCGATAAGTTTATCGAGGAAGCCAAGCGTGAAAATGATAAAAACGGCATCCGGTACGTCTTTTTGGGAGATAAGGCCGGGTTGAATCCCGCCTTGGCACAGCGGTGCATGGATCTGGAAGAATTGACGAAGGAAAATCGGTCTCTGCTCAACATCGCTTTGAATTACGGGGGACGTGCCGAGATCGTGGCCGCTTGCCGCAAGCTGGCGGAGCGGGGCGGTGAGATCACAGAAGCGGATGTTTCTGCGGCTCTGTATACCGGCCATTGCGACGATCCCGATCTGATCGTGCGTACCGCCGGAGAATACCGTCTGTCCAACTTCCTTTTGTGGCAGGCAGCGTATTCGGAATTGTATTTCACAGATGTGCTGTGGCCCGATTTCTCCCCGGAGGATCTGGCAGAGGCGGTCCGTGAGTTCTCCCGCAGGAAACGTCGCTTTGGCGGCGTGTAAGCGCG
>JAZSCY010000348.1:0-4665 GCA_045530875.1 Eubacteriales bacterium | reverse complement strand
GCTGCTCCTGTTCCTTCTGGTGCTGATGCCCGTGGCCAAGATGATCCCCATGCCCATCATCGCCGCGATCCTCTTTATGGTTGCATACAACATGAGTGAGTGGAGACATTTCGTACATATCTGCCGATTCTCTGCCCTTAGCGATGTCCTTGTCCTTGTTGTCACGTTTGTCCTCACCGTGGTGTTTGATCTGGTTGTCGCTATCGCTGTTGGCCTGGTTCTGGCTGCTGTTTTGTTCATGAAACGGATGTCCGATGTTACTCATGTGCGCCGCTGGGATGCCAAAAACAGCGAGGACAGCAAGTACAAATCCATTCCCGATTGCACGGTAGTATATGAAATAAACGGTCCCATGTTCTTCGCCGATGCAGACAAATTCCTGGACTTCAGCCTGGATCACGACACAAAATGCGTCATCGTGCGCATGAGTAACGTGCCTTCCATCGACGCAACAGCCATGAAGAATTTTGAATTGCTATTGACCGTTTGCCGGGAAAGAGGCGTTACGCTCCTGCTTTCTCACGTGAATGAATTCCCTCTGGCTGTAATGAGGAAATCCGGTTTCGCCGAAAAGCTGGGTGATGAGTATTTTATGCCCAACATTGATGCTGCTTTGGAAAAAGCCGAAACTCTTCGATAAAACAAAAAAAGATCTCCGCAAAGTGGAGATCTTTTTTATGCGTATTTATTGACCGACATTCAAAATGTCCTGATACTCTTGCTCAATTTCAGTAATGATTGCTGACTTCAGCCGTGTAAAAGTAGACAACTTAGGAACACGCCCGGCTTTTAGCTGTGTGTGTGCTGCACTGATAACGCCTTTCCAGTCACAGCAGTGCCCAATGTCGAATGCCTTTGTCGAATAGATCAAATCCAGCATATCAGCGCTTTCTACGTCCTGTGCATAACGGCGCTTCAGCATTTTTTCCTTGAAAGCAGGCGTTACTGTATTCATGCCCTCATAGGAGAAATACTCAATCATATACCCAAGTGTGGTGTAATCACTTTTCGTATTGGCTATTGCGAACATAGGTGTGGTCGTATCAATGGAATGATAGTATCGGCTCTGCTCGGAATTCCATTTCGGCATGGGAATGATACCAAAATCATCCTCCATGTCGGTAAATTCCGCGATCACATTGGAACCGCCAAAGGCAAACAGATGCTTACCGGCAGCAAATTTTGCACGACCATAAGCATAAATGTTCCCATCAGGCGCGGAGTATTTCCGACCGTTGAACACATGCTCATAGTCTGTCATAAATCCGGTAACTGCTTCCAGTTTTGTAACAGAATCGGAATCCTCCAGCCAGGAATATTCCGGAACCAACTCATTGTTCAATGTAGCAATCTTCTCACCCACGCACAACATCCAGTTGGCAAACTGGCCATCCACAGTATACATTCCGACATAGTCATCCTCATCGATACCGTCACCGTTTACGTCATCAACAGCGGCCCGGCACATTTCCGTAAACTTATCCCAAGTCCACTGATTCTTTGCGACAAGATCATATGGACTCTCCATGTTTCTGTTGCTCGCCATGGTCTTATTGAAATACAGAGCAACAACGCCTTTATCATCCAACACAGAGAAATCACCGCTGGTGTAAAAAGTCCGGCCGGCAATGGACAGATCCGCCACCGCGTTCTGGTCATACCACTTTTGGGACAGATCCATGGAGTGTACATCCTTCATATCCACCAAGGCACCGGTTAATGAGGTGTTGTACATCAATTTCCATTCTTCACATATAACATCGATCACATCCAGACCGCCGGAAACATAGGAGGACAGATCATCCCGCGGGCGCATAGAATCTGTGTAGGCGATACTGAAGTTATACTTATCGAGACAATCCTGCATACGAGCGTAAACAGAAGAATAGAACGGATCCGGACTGTCATTTTCCACCCAAATATCATCATTGGAGTAATATCCAAAGTTTCGGTTTTTGCTGATACCGTGAACGCGCAATACAGCTCCATCAAAATCCGTCATTTCCAAGACAAGTCCTTCTTGTACCGGATCGCTATCAGTTACATTGTTGTCAGAAACCGGAGGATCATTCGACGTATCCGGTGCACCCGGGTCCACTGTCGTATCATCACAGGATGCGAGAGGCAATGCAAACAGCAAAACAGCCAGAATCATAGACAAAACGCGATTGACTTTCATAACTTCACTCCTGACAAATAGTTTGTGGGTACAGATACAATATACCATAAATAAAAATCCGAAACAATACAAAAATGGTTGATTTATGTACGAATTCCGGCTTTCGCGTTTAGTTTTTAAAGAGAAAATAGAAATGACCCTTGACTGCAGCCTTATCAACCACACCTGCAATCAAGGGTCATTTCTGTTCACTCTTGATATCTAACATCTTTTGTTATCCTCGCTTTCGTTATTTGCCCTGCACTACTTCTCTGCACATCACTTTACACGAATCTTTGCTTTCTCTAGTGAGAATACCCCCTGTACTTTGTGCTGCTATTGTAGCCGGGCTGAAGGAGTCGCTTTTTTGATTCATTACCAATTCACGTTTTCGGTCTTAATTCATACATCGGATATACTACCAATCTATATGATGCGTACCACCGCCGTGTTTTTCTCAATTATTACTTCCCCCGAAAACGTTACATGAATGAATCTTGATTCAGTTTGCCATTGGACTATCCTCCTTTGCACCTATAGTATAGCATATTGTTCCCCTCATTGCAATTGACAAATTGTTAAAAGTTAACAATGAGTTATTGTGCAACCAAACAAAATTTGTCATTTGCTACAATTCGCTATTTACAAAGTGCGTACGGATATGATATAATAAATTTATGGTTGTGCTGATTATGTCACATTCAAGAAGGCAAGGAACAACCTATGAAATTCAATGTTTAAAACGATGCCAACTGCTTTCATGATGACAGTAGCGTGTTGTGGGGATTATATCAATCCGAGCAGGATGATGTCTGCACGCTTTATTTTCTTTGTGCCAAACATAATAATGCCGCGTCAAAATGAATAACGATCGATTTTTCGCTGCGAATTAAAACTATATAGCAAGTATAAATCTCCTTTGGTTGCAGATACTAACATAGCAAATCTGTAAAATCAAAGGAGATTTTCATATATGAAAGCAACCGGTATTGTCCGCCGCATTGACGACCTGGGCCGTGTCGTAATTCCCAAAGAAATCCGCCGTACCATGCGGATCCGTGAGGGAGACCCGCTCGAAATTTTTACCAATCACGAAGGTGAAGTCATCTTTAAAAAGTATTCTCCCATTGGCGAGTTGGCAGCCTTTGCCGCTCAGTACACGGAAACACTGCACAAGACCTGCGGCATGGCCGTGGTCATCTGTGATCGGGATGCGGTAATCGCTTGTGCCGGTATTCCAAAAAAAGAATACGTGGATCGAAAGCTGTCCTCAGAGTTGGAAAAAGTCATCGAAAACCGCACGCTGTATACGGCAGATGGCAAGGATGAGATCGCAGTCGTAGACGGTGGCAAATGCTATGTGAGCTGCGCCATGCCTATCATCACAGAAGGAGACGTAACTGGGTGCGTGGCATCTGTATTCAGCCGCGAAGGGGATATTCAGCAGATGATGAATGCGGAACTGGAAACAAAACTGATCCAGACCGCCGCCGGCTTCCTCGGAAGACAACTGGAGAGCTGACAAAACAGCCCGTGCAGATTAGTCTGCACGGGCTTAAAATTATCCGTATATAAAGAAAAACAGGGGTTTCCCCCTGTTTTCTTCATTCACTGATATTACTTCGTGCCCTTGATCTCGTTTTCGTACTTCTCTACCATCTTCTTGACCATCTGGCCACCGATGGAGCCTGCCTGACGAGAGGTGAGGTCGCCGTTATAGCCCTGATTCAGGTTAACGCCTACTTCGCTTGCCGCCTGCATCTTAAACTGCTCCAGTGCCTTCTTTGCTTCGGGAACGAGTGTCTTGTTGCTTGCCATAATTGATTCTCCTACTTAATCAAGAATTATCTATTTTATCGAGTACGCTCTTGCGTGCTCTGCTATTATTATCTTCGATCGGGAATCAATTATGAATGGAAGTTTTATGTTGTGTTAATATATTATTCATAAAAAACACATACAGCGAATCGATCGCTGTATGTGTCATGTATGACGTTTTCAGTGAAACAATTTCGTATTTTTCAACGCACGGTACAGAATCACTCCACCGGCACCGGCCGAAATGATCTCACCGCCTCCGACGGTCAGCATCAGAAGCCAGTACGCATCCAGCACGCCGTATACATACTGAAGCACGGCTGGAACGATCAGCATATTAGCAAGGATCGGCGGCAAAACCGCAAGATATTTGGACTGTTTACGAAGCAGGTAGGTACCAATCGCGCCAATCAGAGTCGCGACAGATCCAAAAACTACGTCCCAGATGAGCGCTCCGCTCAAAAAGTTAGCAAAAATACAGCCGACGAATAGCCCGGGAATAGCCGCCGGTGTAAATACGGGCAGTACGGTCAGCATCTCGGACAAGCGTACCTGGATCGGGCCGCTGGCAAGATGCAGTGCGGCGGACACCCAGGTAAGCACCACATAGAGTGCGGCAATCAATGCGGAATGGGTAAGAAACCGGACATTGGATTTCATGGGAATGCGCTCCTTTAGTTTTGTTTTAA
>JAZSCY010000084.1:0-3341 GCA_045530875.1 Eubacteriales bacterium | reverse complement strand
CCTCTACCGCAGTTGTCAAAATCATGATGCTTTTTCTTTTCGATTGCCCCAAAGCATGCATCCCACGGAGCATACGGTGGCCAGCACGGCAGATACTAAAAGCCATCCTACCGGAGTTTTGGGAATGAAATCCTGTACCGTCAGAGGATCCCGGGCCTGGGTGATATCCATCGGGTTATCCGGGGTCGGAGTAGTATCCATAGCGGCACCTGTATACAACTCCGGCGCGAAAATCTGGAACTCATGCATATTCATGTAAGTACCGAAGGAATTCGTTTCCGCATTCTTTTTATGAATGGCCAGCGCCACATAGGAAACCTTCATCTCGCTGTCGAATTTCCGCTGATATTCCCAATAGGGGATGCCGTCCGTGTCCTCGTTTTCCCAGTACACATACTCCACATCGGATCCATCCCGCAGATCCCGCGCCTCATACAGCACTTTCCAGGAGCCCACCTCCCCGCTCTCGCTTCCGAGAACGTCAAAATTTGACATAAGAAAATCGAGGGGATTGCTTACACCGGGAGCGCCGGTCAGATCCGGATGGATTAGACGGAAGCCGGCCGCCACAGCAGGCTCAAACAACTCAAAGGTGAGGATCGCAATGTAATCGCCGTCCTTCGTCAGCTGTCCGTTGATGTCGTACCGTGTATTTTTCCAATCCACGACCTTAGCGTTGTAGTTTCCGTGCTCGCTGCGAGGACCGATGGCCCACTCGTTATCCACCAGATGAACGACATCCTGGAACACTTCGCCGCGCATATGAGGTGCGTCCAGGCCCGCATACGTAACTTCCGCGCCGTTCAGTATGTTATAGGGATTCGACGATTCCCCGTGGATGGGGATCGCCAAAGAAGCCGCGATCAACGAAGCCGCAACTGCCGCGGCAAGCCTGCGAATCTGCATAACGCATTCTCCTTCACCGATTGGATTTCGCGCTCGATGGTGTTATTATATCATGAATTACCCGCCTTCGCAAGTGTTCTTCCATCCTTTGTCAAAAAAACATCCGCCCTGACGACGGATGTTTTACAGTGGTTTATTATTCGGCACCCTGTTCCTTCTTGTGGCTGATGAAGAGACATCCCACAGAGCATGCCGTGGCCAGCACGGCGGATACGGCCACCATGCCCACCGGGGATTTGGGAATGAGCTGATCCACCGTCAGCGTTTTGCGGGGGGCTGTGGTTTCCGCAGGTTCTGTCACCTCCGGCTCCACATAGCGGGCGGGGGTGAATATCTGAAATTCATGAATGTTCATCCACTCACCGAAGCGGTTGTTTTCCACGTTCTTTCCGTGGATGGCCAGAGCGACGTGGGTGAGTTGCATCTCCTCGGCAAATTTCTCCTCAAAGGCGTAATACGGAATTCCCGTGGCCGTGTCGCTTTCATAGTACACATACTCCACATCGTTGCCGCTGCGCAGGCTTCTTGCCTCATACAGCACCTTCCAGGTGCCAGGCTGGCCGCTGTCACTGCCGAGAACGTCGAAATCCGTCAGCAAAAAGTCCAGGGGATCGTTTACACCGGCGGCTCCCGACACGTCCGGGTGAATCAGACGGAAGCCGGCGGCCCGGGCGGGAGTTTCCAATTCGAAAGTAATGATGGCCGCATAGGTGCCCTTTCCCGACCGTTTGCCGTCTATATCGTACCGCTCCGACCGTCCGCTTGTGATGCGGGCGTGATAGTTGCCGTACTGGCTTTCGGGACCGATGGCCCAGTCGTTATCCACCAAATTGTATATATCCTGGTAGACCTCATTATTATAGTCCGGTGCGCCCAGTCCCACGTAGGTGATCTGCGCGCCGAAAAGCACGTTATGCTCATTGGCATCCTGCGCCAGGACAGGACAGGCAAAAGTCAGCATTCCGCAGATGGCCAGCATACCGGCAAGGAATTTCTTCGCGGTCATAGCATACTCCTTCATAACACAAGTGGTCTTTCATTCATTGTATCATATATTCCCCCTCGGTGCAAGGGTTTGCGAAAAACTGACATAGAACAAAAAGAAAAAATCCGCCCAAAATGGGCGGATTTTTATGTAGGAAGAATTAGTTCTCTTTCTTCTTCAGAACTACTGCGCCGGCAGCTGCTGCTGCGAGAGCGATAGCGGGAACGATTACGAAATCGAAGGTCTCGGGAGCTTCGGTCTCGTCATCGGTGGTGTGGGCGGGTACAGGGGGAGTATCCTCAGTTACAGGAGTGGTGTCCTCAGTTACGGGAGTGGTATCCTCGGTAACGGGGGTGGTGTCCTCAGTTACAGGGGTGGTATCCTCGGTAACAGGGGTGGTGTCCTCAGTTGCGGGAGCACCGCCAGCAGGAGTACCGTAAACCTCAAGCTCGAGCATATCTACGTACTGACCGTTACCAAGATTGGTGTGGTTGCACAGCATGGTGAGGCCGAGAGCAACATACTTAACGCCGGTAGCGTCCTTCAGATCTGCGTCATAGGTCCAGATGGTCCACATGAGGTCTTCGCTCTCATCGTACTTCCACTCTTCGTTCTCGCGGGTTGCACGAGCTTCGTGAGCAACCTTCCAGGAGCCAGGCTCACCGGTAGCGCTTACCAGGATATCCCATTCCTGAATGTTCCACTCGCCGATACCGAAGTCGGGGTCAGCCATAACGATGCGATAGCTGTCCAGATCGGAAACAGCAGTCAGCTCCAGGGTGATGAAGCTGTAGTAAGGATAACCTTCTACATACGGGGGAACCTTGTAGTCTTCCAAAGTGGTCATTTCACGGTCTGCGTTGTAACGGTTTACAAAAGCAGCGTGCTTGCCGCCCCAGCAACCAGCTTTCCAGTCCATGTCGGTGTTGTACTCACCGTCAACCAGAACGCCCTTCAGTTCCTCGGAAGCTTCCAGGTAACCGATCAGCTCAACGTTTGCGTCTTTCGCAACGTTAACCTTGTCAGCTGCCATAACGGGAGCAGCCAGTGCAGCCATCATCAGAACTGCCAGGCAAAGTGCAAGAATCTTTCTCATGATACATTTTTCCTTTCAAAAATATGAATACAATAATCACGCCCAGGTTACACCTAGTACATGTTACGAGGTTATTATATCACACAAAATTTCGGGATGCAATAGAAAAAACACAAATATTTCACAATTTATAAAATAAATAAATTTCCCGCCTAAAAACATAAAATCCGCCCAAAATGGGCGGATTTTTATGTATCAAGGGGAATTAGTTCTCTTTCTTCTACAGAACCACTGCGCCGGCAGCTGCTGCTGCGAGAGCGATAGCGGGAACGATTACGAAGTCAAAAGTTGCGGGAGCTTCGGTCTCGTCATCGGTGATGCGCTCGGTTACGGGGGTAGTATCCTCGGTAACGG
>JAZSCY010000032.1:0-13005 GCA_045530875.1 Eubacteriales bacterium | reverse complement strand
CAGCGGGCGGTTGGCAGGACAAACATAACTGCAGCATCCGCACTCCATACAGGTCATCACGTGCAGCTCCGTCAGCTTTTCCATATCCAGCCGGTCGTACGCACTCAGAATCTCCGCCGGTGCCAAACCGAAGGGACAGGTGTTGGTACAGGATCCGCACCGGATGCAGGCGGTGGTTTTGGGAAGTTTTGCTTCCTTTTCCGTGAGCGCCAGCACCGCGTTGGTATTTTTCAAAACGGGAACATCCACATTGGGAACGGTTACGCCCATCATAGGTCCGCCGTAAATCACTTTGGCAGGGCTCTCTGTCAGTCCGCCGCAAAAATCAAACAGGTTGGAAATCGCTGTGCCGATCGCCACGGTCACGTTCTGCGGCGTCTTTACGGCACCGCCGTCCACCGTCACGCATTTTTCCACCAGAGGCATACCGGTCGTCAGATACGCACCGATGGCAGCCACCGTGGTGCAGTTGAGCACGATGCATCCCACATCGATGGGCAGTTTTCCCTCCGGTACTTCTCTTCCCGTGGTGTGGTAGATCAGCACCTTTTCGCCGCCCTGGGGATACAGGGGAGGCAGAACCTTCACCTGCACAGTGCAGCCCTTGCAAGTCTGCTCCATAAGCTTCATCATGGAGGCGATGGCCTGCGGCTTGTTGGACTCGATACCGATGATAATATGTTTGATGCCCAAATGGGTCTTCATGGCCTCCAGAGCACACGCCATATCCTCCCGACGGTCCGTCATGGTTACCGTGTCGCTGGTCACGTAAGGCTCGCACTCCGCTCCGTTGATGATCAGATACTCGATCCGCTCCGGGGCAACATACAGTTTGACATGGGCCGGAAAACCGGCACCGCCCAAACCTACCACGCCGCTTTCCCGCACCGCTGTGATCAAATCCTCGCGGGACTGGATAACGGGCGGGCAGACAGCGGGATCCGGCGTCATCTGGTTATCCGACTCAATGACCACCGCTGTGGTGGAATTGCCGCCTGCCAGAAGAAAATCACAGATCTTCACTACTTTTCCCGACACGCTGGCATATACAGGGGAAGAAACGGAAGCTTCCGCTTCACCGATTTTGGTTCCCACGCACACAAGATCCCCCACCTTTACCGTGGGGATAGCAGGAGCGCCGATGTGCATGGACATAGGGATCGTCACCGTCGCCGGCGGATCCATGTGGGCAACAGGCGTATTCTGGGTGTTTTTTCTGTGGGGCACGTGCACCCCGCGGAGAGAAAATGCCATGTTGTTTTACCTTTCCTATACTCTTTGATATATGGTGCGCAGACACAAAAATGAGACTTAACGAAATGAAGTCGCAAGTCTTGCTTCAGTATACATTTTTAACATATCGGACAATGGAGCCCAATACTTCGCCAATATATTTATACAACATTTTTGCCCATTTGTCAATGGTTTTGTGAATAGTCGGGAGTATTAACATAAGGCAAATTTGTATATTTTTAATCTCATCGGAAAAAGGTTGCGTGTTTGTCCGGGAAGCGGAAAAAAATCACTCGTTTTGCCTCTTGACACAACGGGATATTTGCGATACACTCATTAGTATAATATAGAAACCATCCCGATGACTGAGGTGCTTTTATGGCTAAAATTCCATTCACCGAAACCATGCGGTTCGATCCCGCCACCACCCTTTTTGTAACCGATCTGGATGGCACGCTTCTGACCCCCGATGCCCTTTTGCCCACCGGTGCAGCCGATGCCATTGACGATCTGTATCGTCGGGGCGTGCGTCTGACGTATGCTACCGCACGGACGATCCGTTCCGCCGCATTCATTCTGGAAGGCTTGCCCTTCCCCGCCCCCATTGCGCTGATGAACGGCGTTCTTATGCGGGATATGAACGAAGGCCGGTACGTGGACAGCAATCTCCTTACGCCCGAAACAGCACAGCGGATTCTTACTGCTGGCGGCGAGCCCTTTGTCTATACACTGACACCGGAGGATGCGTTATTCACTGCCTACCGGCGGCTTGCCAATGAGCATATGGAGGATTTTCTCAGGGAGCGGGTGGACAAATACGCAAAACCCTTCCGCCATCTGGAGGATTTCCACACCCTTCTGAAGGAGGGGGAGCGGATCATCTATTTCTGCTATCTGGACACGGAGGAGCATCTGCGTCCCATCCACGATGCCATCATCGCCATGCGGGATGAGAGTGGAGAGATCTGCACCAAATGCGCCTTTTATCCCGATCATTACCGTCCCGGTCTGTGGTATCTGGAGGTGTTTGCCCCCACCGCATCCAAGGGAACGGTGATCCGCCGTCTGCGGGAAATGACGGGGGCGAAAACCGTCGTCTGCTTTGGAGATAACGGAAACGATCTGCCCATGTTTGCCGAAAGCGATTACGCCTTTGCGGTAGAACGTGCCGCCGATGCCGTAAAAGCCGCCGCCGATGCGGTCATTCCCGGCGGGCTGGGCGTGATCCAATTCATCCGGGATCACACTTGACACCGCCCGCCGCCATTATTTTGCTATCAGGAGGCCATGTTTATGCTGCTGAACAAAGCCAGAGATCCTGCCTTTTGGGAGAAAGTTCGCCACTCGGACGCATACAAGCCACTCGTCCTCGAGTTGCATGATCTATGGAAAAGCGAGT
This sequence comes from Eubacteriales bacterium, assembly GCA_045530875.1. Classification (GTDB taxonomy): domain Bacteria; phylum Bacillota; class Clostridia; order Oscillospirales; family CAG-272; genus SIG701. Next base: position 10,373 of record JAZSCY010000032.1, on the reverse strand, counting down.
GCGCAGACGACTTCCCTGCCCTGAAATACAGCGAATACATCCTGTACGATCAAACGGGAAGCCGCAAGGAATACGAGGCAAAATATTTCCGACGGCGCCGGGCCATGAACACAGCGGCCCTGCTTTCGCTGATCTATCCGGAGAACGATATCTATTTCACTAAGCTGTGCGACGTGATCTGGGCCATTCTGGATGAGTACAGCTGGGTGGTCCCGGCCCACATCGGCAATTTCCGGGACAACACGGTTGCTTTTCTGGATCTGTTTGCCTCCGAGACAGGCTTTGCCCTCGCGGAGATCGATTATCTGCTGCAGGACCGACTGCCGCCTCTGATCCGCAGCCGCATCCGTGCCGAAATCGATCGGCGGATCATCGCGGCCTACACGGGTGAAAAGCGGTACTGGTGGGAGAAAAGCCCCTACAACTGGTCTGCCGTGTGCGCGGGCAGTGTGGGCATCACATTTCTCTATCAGCGGCCCGATCTGTTTGAGTCCATCCGCCCCCGCATGGAAGAAACCCTGCGCATTTTCCTCACCGGATTCCCGGAGGACGGAATCTGCCAGGAGGGATTTGCTTACTGGCACTACGGATTCGGCTTCTTTCTGTGCATCGCCGATATGATGGAGAAATTCACCGGCGGCGAGACGGATTATCTGGCGGATCCGAAAATCCGGGAGATCATCCAATATCCCCAGCGGATGTTTCTGGACGGGGGCACCGTGGTCAGTTTCTCCGATGGCGGTATGAGTGGAAAATGGCACATCGGACTGCTGCATTATCTGAGGAAAAAATTCCCCGACGACATCCATCTTCCGCCAAGGGATCTTTTCTACACAAACGATCATTGCGGTCGCTGGGGCCTCCATCTCCGCGCCTTTTTGTGGTTTGATGAAACGATAGAAAGTGAAGACGAGAAGCGGGAATCTACAGACTACGCGCCCGCGTCCCAATGGCTGATCAAAAAAACGCCCCGTTACAGCTTTGCAGCCAAGGGCGGTCACAACGATGAGCCGCACAATCACAACGATATCGGCAGTTTTATCGTCACCCGAAATGGTGAGCAGGTGCTCTGCGATCCTGGCTCCGGAAAATACTGCCGGGAGTATTTCAGCCCGCAGCGGTATACGTTTTTCCATACCTGCTCCCGGGGCCACAGCGTTCCCATCATCGACGGACAGTATCAAAAGGAAGGCAGGAATCACTCCGCCGACGCCACCTTTGAAAACGGTTTGTTTACCGTGGAATTCCACCGTGCCTACGATATTCCGGCACTGGAGCGTCTGAGCCGCACGTTTTCCTTTACGGAGGACACCATCACGCTGCAGGACGAGTATGCTTTTTCCGGGGAACCTCTCCCCATTGTGGAGCGATTCATTTCCCGCCATCCTGCGGAGATCACATCGGCGGGCGTGGTAACCGGCGGGGTACTGCTGGAAACAGAGTCAGAGGCGAGGATCACGGAAATAGAAGGCCTGTTCTGCATTGACTATATTCTGCCGCCGGGATCGGACCGCTTCACATTGACCGTCCGGATCTGAACAGAAAACACAAGCAAAAAAGATGCGACACGCAGTCGCATCTTTTTTTCGTTTATTTTTCGTGGTTGTCACCGCCGCAATGGCCGCCGCACTGTTTTGCATACGGGCAGCCGATGCATTTTTCTCCGCGCTTTTTGGCGCGGTACAAATACCAGACGATTCCCGCGACGATCGCCAGCAGGACAAGAACGATGATTACATTTTCCATAGTTTATTTACTCTTTCCGGAAGCGGCCAGTTCATATTCCGCCTTCAACTTCCGATCGGTATTGCGGATCAGCATCAGAACGACACCTACCATAACCAGAACTGCGATCAGCCCGGCGATGGCTGCTCCGATGTTCAGGGAAGCGGGAGCAGTGATGAGCGTACCGATGGTGTACACCAGATAGGATACGGTATAACCCACAGCCAGCTGAAGGCCGATACCGCCCCACAGCCATTTAGCACTCTTCATCTCCGCATTCATAGCACCGATGGCGGCGAAGCACGGAGGGGTATAGAGATTGAACATCAGATAGGCCAGAGCTGCCACTTTGGTGAGGGCCATAATGCCCGCGACCTCAGCACCGGCACCTTCCATAAGGGCCAATTCTTCCGTGTCGATCAGATGCTCCAGGCCAACGAAGCAAACGGCCAGGGTACCGACCACATTTTCCTTCGCAATAAAGCCGGTAACCGCTGCGGCAGCCAGCTGCCAGGAAAGAACGCCAACGATGGGAACAAGCAGATAGGCAAAAGGTGACGCGATGGAAGCGAGGATGGACTGATCCGCCGACTCGGCTACCTGGAAGGTCCAGGTGAAGGTCTGCATCAGCTGAACGGCCATGTTGCACAGGAGGATGATGGTAGCGGCTTTTACGATGTACGACCAGCCGCGGCTGCACATGGATTTGAATGCGCCCCAGAAGGATGGAACTTTGTACTCGGGAAGCTCAATAATGAAGAAGGATTTTCTTGCCTTGTAGCCTGCAATTCTGTTTACAAGAAGCGCGCCCAGGAAGATGAGCACGATACCGGACAGGTACATCACGGTGCTCACCCAGCCAGCGTCCTCAAAGAACGCACCAGCGAAAAGCGCAATCACGGGAATCTTGGCACCGCAAGGCATGAAGGGAGCCAGCATAGCAGTGGCGCGGCGTTCCCGTTCATTGCGGATGGTGCGGGAGGCCATAATACCGGGAACGGCACATCCGATGGTGATCACAAAAGGAATTACAGACTTACCGGACAGACCCACCCGCTTGAAGATGGGATCCAGCACAACCGCCACACGGGACATGTAGCCGCAATCCTCCAGCAGCGCGATGAGGAAATACATTACCATAACGAGAGGAAGGAAGCCCACAACGGCCGCCACACCGCCGATCACACCATCCACCAGAATAGCGGACAAAAGGGGATTGGCATCCGCGAGAAGCTCACCTACCCAGCCCTGAAAAGTTTCCAGCCAGCCTACCAGCAGATCGGCGATCGGTGTGCCCACCCAAACCTGAGAGATTTGGAACACAAGGAACATAACCACAGCGAAGATCGGGATGCCGAGCCATTTGTTGGTCAGCACCGCGTCGATGGCGTCACCGGCGTTTCTGGTTCTGGTGAGAACTTTTCGGATCTCCACAGACTTCACGATGTCGTTCACGAAGGCAAAGCGTTTGCGGTCCTCCGCTTCCACCGCCGCCTTATCGGTCAGATCGATCTCTCCCTGATGATAGGGAGCGTTTTGCGTTTTGCCGGCCGACGCGACAGCCGCCTCCACAACTGCTTTCATGCCTTTGGATGAGGTAGCCGCGGTCTGCACCACCGGGCATCCCAGCTTGGCGGACAAAGCGCCCACATCGATCTTGTTTCCCTTTTTATCATTGAGATCGCTCTTGTTCAGGGCAACCACCACCGGCACGCCCAACTCCAGCAGCTGTGTGGTGAAGAACAAGCTGCGGCTGAGGTTGGTGGTATCCACGATATTGATGATCGCGTCCGGGTTTTCGTTTTTCACGTAGGAGCTGGTAATGCTCTCCTCGCTGGTGAAGGGGGACATGGAGTACGCACCGGGCAAATCCACAGCGATCAGCTGCTCGCCGCCCGCAAAAGCCTTCTTAATGGCGTGCTCCTTCTTATCAACGGTAACACCTGCCCAGTTGCCAACCTTCTCATTACGGCCGGTAAGCGCGTTATACATGGTGGTCTTACCGGAGTTCGGGTTGCCTGCCAAAGCAATTCTCATGGAAAATTCTCCTCATTATGTAAGTGTATTCTGAATCCTATCGGATTGTGAACGATGCTCGGTTAGCACCCGCTAACTCCCGGGCTGAAAAACAATCCGCAGATTGCTTTTTGCCGATCAAATGATAATGGCCTCTGCCAACTGCGGATCTATGCTGTATCTGCCGTCCTTGATGGAAACCACACAGCCGCTTTTCCGGTGCGCCACCACAGTAATGGTCTCGCCGCTGTAGCAGCCCAGCGAGAACAAAAACGCATCCAACTCTTCGTCGTCCGTTTCGATCCGCTGAATGATGTATTCCTTTCCTTCAACAGCATCCCTCAAAGTCATACTATCCACCGTGTATCCCATCTATGCGCAACACATAAACCGTATTCAATTAGCGCCGGCTAACTCTTGCAGCAAAATGCAAGTTAGCCCCCGCTAACCTTCATCATTATACTCCCCTTTTTTTCGTTTGTCAATACTTCATTTTCATTTTTTTCATTTTTTTGGATAGGATTTCCGGCGCGGCGATGAGTAAGGCGTTGGGGGATGGAAATATAGCGAAAGGGGCGAACGATTCGTTCACCCCTTGTTTCAATTTTTTGGAAAACCTTTTGTTTAGCGACAGTTATGTCCGCAACCGTGGTCGCCGCAGGTGTGACCCTCGCCGTGGTGCTCGTGATGGTCGCATTTTACGTTGGGATTAAAGCCAAGTGTGCCGCCGAGCAATGCTTCGACCGCGGCATCAGAGGAGCCGCTAACACCGCCGTAAAGCTTGATTCCTGCCTGTGCCAGTGCCATCTGTGCGCCACCGCCGATGCCGCCGCAAATGAGAGCATCCACGCCGAGCGAGGCAAGAAGTCCCGCAAGAGCTCCGTGACCGCTGCCGTTGGTATCAATCACTTGGCTATCGGTTATTTTTCCATCCTCTGCGGTGTAAATCTTAAATTGTTCGGTATGACCGAAGTGCTGAAAGATCTGTTCGTTTTGGTAAGTTACTGCAATTTTCATTGTGCTGTCTCCTTTGAATTTTCTGTTGTTAAAGACTTCACTGCCTTTTTGAATTGAACCGTGAAAAGAATACCGGTAAAGGTTACGGCTATCACGTCAGCCACGGGTTCTGCGGTGTAAACGCCCATCGTTTTGTCTGCAATAAATTGAGGCATAATGTAAATCAGCGGCAAAAGCAAAACGAATTTGCGAACGATGGCAACGATAATAGAGCAAGGTGCATTGCCGATGGAAACAAAGGTCATCTGGCAGGCGATCTGAATACCGAAGATACACATAACACCGCAATAAATACGAAGTGCCGTTGCGGTGAATTCAATGAGTGTTCCGTCGGGGGTAAATATTCCTGCAAACATTTGCGGCAACAGCATAATGGCGCCCCAAATGGCAAAGGAGTAAGTAAGGCAGGATATGAGCAGAAGTCGAAAGGTTTTTTTGACGCGGTCGGCATTTTTTGCACCGTAGTTGTAACTCAAAATCGGCTGTGCGCCCTGTGCAATACCTTGCATCGGGAGCATGGCAAACTGCATCACGCTTGTGAGAATAGTCATAGCGCCAACGGCAATATCACCGCCGTATTTCAAAAGCGAAGAATTAAAGCAGACCGAAATGACACTTTCACTGCTTTGCATTATAAAGGTTGCCGTCCCCAGTGCGATACAAGGAAAAACGAGCTTTGCATCTATACGAAGATTATGCCTTTTGAGCTTTAAATAGGTCTTCTTTCCGCAAAGGAACAAAAGCACCCAAACACAAGAGATGGCTTGAGAAAGAACAGTAGCAAGCGCCGCACCTTTTACACCCATATGAAAGCCGAAAATAAATATGGGATCGAGAATAATGTTGCTGACAGCACCGATCAGCACCGTGATCATACTGATTTTGGTATACCCCTGCGCGGTGATAAACGCACCCATACCAAGCGTCAGCTGAACGAAAACGGTACCGATAATGTAGATGTTCATATAATCGGTGGCGTAACCGATGGTGTTTTCACTGGCGCCGAACGCCAAAAGCAGGTCTTTGTTCCAAATCAGCAAAACGGCACTCAGAACGGCGGAAATGATAAGCTGCAGAGAAAAGCACCCGCCCATGATTTTTTCGGCGGAATGATTATCTCCCACGCCCATCAAAATAGATGCCTTCGGTGCACCGCCCGAGGCAATCAGTGCCGCGAATGCCGAGATGATCATAATAATCGGCATACACACACCGACGCCCGTAAGCGCAAGACTGCCGATATCCTTGATATGACCGATGTAAATTCGGTCAACAATGTTATACAGCATATTGATAAGCTGGGCAACCACCGTAGGAACTGCTAATCTAAACAGCAGCTTACCAATCGGTGCCGTGCCGAGCATTTTTTTGTTATCGCCCATATTCTCACCCGGATAATTCATAATATTGGAAGCTATTATAGATAAAATTAAGACCGCAATTCGTGAGAACTGCGGTCCTTTGGCGGAGAAGGTGGGATTTGAACCCACGCGGCGATTTTTCACACCCTACGAGATTTCGAGTCACGCCTCTTCGACCACTTGAGTACTTCTCCGTACACCAATGTGTAGTATACCACATCGTCGGCGCAAATGCAAGAGGAATTGCGCAAGATTGCCCCAAAAACAAAGAGGCGGAATTATTCCGCCTCATCCGGATCCTCTTTCAGTCCCTGCAATTCCCGCATGAACGTTTCCACATCCTTAAATTCACGGTACACGGATGCAAAACGCACGTAGGCCACGGCATCCCGCTTTTTCAGCTTTTCCATAGCCAACTCACCGATCTCACGGGAAGGGATTTCCCGGCGAAGGGAGTTCATGATCTCCACCTCGATCTCCGATGCGATGGATTCTGCATCCACCGGACGCTTTTGGCAGGCTTTGAGAAGGCCTCCCAGGATCTTATTCTTATCAAAATATTCCTTCGTGCCGTCTTTCTTTACGATAACGGGCTGGAAGGCCTCGATGATCTCATAGGTTGTAAACCGCTTCTGACATTTCAGACATTCACGGCGGCGGCGGATGCTGTCGCTTTCTTCTACCGGTCGGGAATCAATGACTTTACTGTCTGCGTAGCCGCACATGGGACATTTCATGGAATAACTCCTTTTCACACGCGTCGGGGGATTTCATTACTGCCGTGTATTATACCACAAATTCCGATTTTTGTCAATGCGTTGATGATTATCCAAAAAAATATCAATATATTGTGTTTTTCCGAGGAACAAAATGGGTGCTTGTTTCGTCCAACAGACAAACCAACTTGCGGAGGTATTCTTATGAAACAAATCCTCGCTGTATTGCTCGCGTTTCTGCTTTCGGCATCCCTGGCCGCCTGCCATACCGATCTGCCGGATGCGCCGGAGGTACCGGATGTAACCGATCCCACGGCTACCGATCCGCCCACGTCGGAAAATACGGAACAGACGGATCCGCCCGCCACAGATATTCCCTACTTGCCGATCGATCCCGCTCCCGGTTTTTCCGCTTTGGAGAAATTGGAAACTTCTTACCGTTGGGAAGCCGCCATTCTCAAGGGCTCACCCATCGGCGGAGACGTAACTCTGTACGTGCTGGATATCGGATTGACCTATTACGCGGTTCACCAGCCCGCCGATGCGGAAAGCGCTGACTGTTACCGAGGCACGCTGGATCTGCCGGAGGGATATACCAATGGCCGAATCGTATCCGTAGGTCCCGGTGCGGGCAGCGGAGAAATCGTGATGACGGTGGTGGCGGAAAAGGATGGCGTGGAAACAGCGCTGGACTATCTGTGCCCGGCCGATTCCATCGGAATCTTTACGGTAACACCCCGGGAGGAGATTCCCGATGTACCGCTGGCACGGCTTATGGAAGTTGTGGAGAATCCCGGCAATCTGTCCGTGCATACGGTAAAAATCCCGGTAAAAAGCACAAATACCCGGGTAAGGGACTTCCATTTTAATGATCGGTACTGGATCTACGTAACGTCGGAAGTATTGCAGAACGATGCCAACGGCTATGTGGTGCACACAGACGACTTGTTTATCGTGGATTTGGCCGAGGGCAAGATTGTCCATCAGGAAAAGCTGGATATAGACGAAGATCCACTCGAGATGATCTACACCGACGACGGATGTGTGCTTCTGAATCGGATGCCGATGGAAGACGGTGCATATTATAAGACCTCCGCCTGCTACAAGATCACCGAGACGAGTGGCGCATTTACCGTAACTCCCGTGGAATGGGATGCGTTCCCCTCGGCTTCGGCCAAATACTGCTCGCCGAATGGCACCTATACCCTGTACCAAACCCAGGAGGACGGATGGAACAACGGCGGTATCGACGTGAAATATCCCGACGGATCGGTACGGCGGATTCTCACCAACGTAATGCTGGGAGAATCCCCCGAATGCAAAGCGAAAGACATCGGGGACGTGGTAGGCTACACGCCTCTTGGATTCATGGACGATACCCATTTCGCCTACTACATCGGCGGCTGGGAATGGGTACGGGGATACGGTATCTACGATTTGGAAACCGGTATGACCACTGAATACCGGGACGGATACCGTGCACTGACGGTCTGTGGCGGCGTTTTGTATATACAGGAAACATTTGCGAATTACGATGAGGTACAGACACCCGGAAAAATATATAAAGTATATCCGGACGGAAAAAGAGAGAAAATGCCGATGGATGATCTTTCCCCGGTCGGATCCTACTGGCTCCGATATGTATCGGAAACCGTGGGAGATACAAAACGGCTGGAAAAGAGCACGGTGACCGTTCTTTCCTCCGATATGGTAACGGAGCTTGCAAAGATGGAAATGGTCCGCCCGCTGCACAAGGGAAACACGGATTATTACCTGTACGAAAACAGCATCACCTTTGTTCAGATGGTTGTTGAATAAATTAAAAAACGCAGGAAAAATCCTGCGTTTTCTTTTATATTCTTTTACAGAAGCAGCGTCAAAACCGTCATTCCCACGCATACCGCGAAGAAGAGGATCACAAAAGGCGAGCGCCAGATATGCCGTCCGCCCTCCCCGGGAGCCAGCGAAAGGCGTTTCAGATACAGGCACGCCAGAACGATCGTGGCGATCAGGCAGCCGATGTAGATGAGGTACAGCAAAAGGATTCCCAGCACGCTGAGCAATCCGATCAGGATCTGCACATAGGTCATACTCTCCTCGCCGGACACAAACGGCATCATGCCCTGCAGCAGGATCATGGGATACACGCCGCCCACGAAATTGATGATGGCGTGCAGTGCGATGCTGTAGCGGAGGCGGCCGGTCTTAATGTACACATATCCGAGGACGCAGCCGATCAGAAACGCGTAAAAGATCTGATACAGATTCATATGGAATGCGGCAAACATGGCGGCCGACAAAAGAATAGCCGGCAATTCTCCCCAGCGGCGGGTGCGATCAATAATCAGCCGCCGGAAGATGAATTCCTCCCCGAAAGGAGCCACGATGACGGTAGGAAGCACCGTCAGCCAGATATCCGAGCTCATCATAATCTCCTGCAGCGGATTGGTAACGGGGGTCCCCTTCAGCTGCCCGATGAGCGCCGAAAGCCCGTTGCCGATCAGATTGCCGGCGAACAGCGCACCGAAGCACACCATCAGCGCAAGCAAAAAGCCGGAGATTTTCATGTTTGTTTTCGGGGGCGTTTCGGGTGCATCCTTACGCAGGATCAGAAGGCAGAGGGGCAATCCGATGAGATACAGCGGGCCAAGGGACAACCCCCACATAACCAGCGGACTGTCCATCGCATCCGGAGCGAACATTCCCACGACCACACCGCCCAGCAGCTGTCCCAGGATTACCGCGACGATCAATACGAAAAAGGCCGCGCCCAAACGGATCAGGTTTTTGTCTTTCTGTTTCATCTCTGTCATAGTATTTCTCCTTATATTGTTTACGGCACAAGCTGCACATCCAGCCGCACGGGATTATGATCGGAATTCGCAAAATCCAGATCCACCGTTTCCACCTGCGTCAGTGTCACGTTGGGGGAGAGAATGAATCCGTCGATGACGTACAACTGGCAATCCTCACAGTAAGGCTGATCCAGCAGACGGCAGGTGGCACTCGTTTCATCAAAAGCATATCGCCATCCTGCGGGAAGAGATTCCTCCGTCAGAAGGCCGGGCATCCATTTTTCCGGATCCCGGATGGGATAGCTGTCCAGCGTGCCCGGAAAAGCCTGGTTGAAATCTCCGCCGGCGATGACATAGTTGCCCTTTTCGTATTCGGATTGCATCAATTCCAGCAGCTGCTTTGTCTGGGCGATCCGTCCCTCGCCGCTCTCGTATGCCTCCAGATGGAGATTGATCAGCACCAGTTCCCGATCGCTTCCCTCCACCGCCAGGCGGGTGACCAGAAGGCACCGCTTGATATTGGCCGTTCTCACAGGCCAGCTGAAGGGACAGGGCAAGCTGATGCGCTCCGCTTCGCCTTTTATGGAATGGGGCGTCACGGTAGCCAGACCTCCCTCAATCCGCCCCATAGGCGGCCAGGGGATCGGTACAAAGGGGCATTTATAATTATAGGCAAACGCCGAATCTCCAGGAACACCGCTTTGCAAATGGGCAAACTGATCCATCCCGTCGGTGCAAGTCGG
>JAZSCY010000361.1:0-2703 GCA_045530875.1 Eubacteriales bacterium | reverse complement strand
CAGCGCCTCCGTGAAGGCCCGTGCCTTGGTGAAAGGGGACGTGCCTGTCACCAGCACCACCATCGCCTGGGATGTGGCCCGGGACACCCGCACCATCACGTGACGGAGCAGTCCCCGCCCGTTTTTCGGATTGTAGATGGTGAGGGACATCTCCTGCGCCAGTTTTTGCACCGCCAGACGGATGGCCGTGGCCCGCTCATCCTCCAGAAGACAGGATTTGGCGGGGATGATCCGCCCGCTGCCGCTTTGATAGATGCCGCAGACCGTGTGCCCGCTCTGGCGGCCAAAGGCGGCCTGTACCTTGTTCCGGTAGTGGTAGGGATCCTCCATCCCCAAAATCTCGTCCACGTGGCACATCCGCCCCATGACGGAGATCATCTTGCGCATTTTGAGGCTCAGTTGGGCGGGATAATCCAGATTGGGGGTCTGACACCCGCCGCACTTGCCGAAATATTTACACGTCTTACTCATGGAGCAAAACTCCTTTTATATGAATTATGCGAATACGGCGTTCTTTACGAGGAAATAGCCCAGCACCAAAATGCCGAGAACGATGCGATAGTAGCCGAACACGGCAAAGGAATGCCGGCGCACGAAGGACACCAGGAAGCGGATGGCGATCAGGGAAGTGATGAACGCCACAAAAGTGCCGGCGGCCAGAATGATGATTTCCCACATGGAGAAATCAAAGCCGAACTTGAGCAGTTTCAGAAAGCTGGCACCCAGCATCACAGGGATGGCCAAAAAGAAGGAGAACTCCGCACCGGCCGGTCGGGACACACCGCACAGCATACCGCCCAAAATGGTGGAGCCGGAGCGGGACGTGCCCGGGATCAGAGAGAGAACCTGAAACAGCCCGATCTTCACGGCGGTTTTCGCGTCGATCTCGTCCACCGTTTCGATGACGGCACGGCGGTTTTTGTTCCGTTTTTCGATCCGAATAAAGGCGATGCCGTATACGATCAGCGTCACCGCCACGGTGATGTAGTTGTACAGATGGGCATCCAGCCAGTCATCCAAAAGAATACCGATCACCGCCGCAGGCACGCAGGCGATGAGGATCATCCCCCACAAGCGGAAGCAGGATTTTCGCTCGGATGGGGATTTATTCGGGGAGAAGGGGAACAGCTTGTGAAAATACAGCACCACCACGGCCAACACCGCGCCCAGCTGTACCACCACCCGGAACATTTCCATGAAATCCTCACTCAGCCGCAGGGAAAGCAGTTCCTCCACCAGGATCATATGCCCCGTGCTGGACACGGGAAGCCATTCGGTGATGCCCTCCACGATGCCTATGAGGATGATCTTCAACAGTTCTACCAAAAAATCCATAAGAACCTCACAAATCAGATTCCGCGTCCCCCGCACGCACAATATCGCCGGCCCGCACAGGCACGTCGGTGCGCATGGTGAATCGCATCATGGGATGGGGAGCGGATTCGATGGCCTCTCCCGCCTCGTTTGTCATATGGGATGCCGTAAAGGGAATGCCCACCTTACCGGGGGTCAATAACTCCATGGGGGCACCCGCAATCACCTTGTTCCGCTGGATGAAGGTGGCGTATCCGTCCGCGTCGCTGTCCGTGGCGGCGATGGCCAGATAGGCTTTTTCTCTTATGTAGCCGGGGGCGGTGACGGTGTTGGCGGATTCATGGGGCGGGGTGAAATAAAAGCCTGTGTGATACTCTCTGTGGCTCACACTGCACAACTCCCGCATCCAGAGAGGATTGTATGTGTATCCCGCCGGATCGGCCAGATACGCATCGATGGCCATGCGGTAAGTGTTGGTCACCACCGCAGTGTAGTAGGCGCTCTTCACCCGTCCCTCAATCTTGAAGGAGGTGATGCCCGCCTCAATCAATTCCGGTACATGCTCGATCATGCAGGTATCCCGGGAACTCATCACAAAAGTGTCCCCGTGATCCTCGATTACGTGAATCCGATCGTCGGGACGCTTTTCCTCCGTGATCGTCAGTTCGTTGTAATTCCAGCGGCAGGGCTGGGCGCACATGCCGTGATTGCCGTCCCGTCCCGTGAAATAATTGGAGAGCAGGCACCGTCCGCTGTAGGCGATGCACATGGCACCGTGCACAAAGGCCTCCAACTCCAACTCCGGCGGGGTGTTTTCCCGGATTTCTTTAATTTCCGCCATGCTCAATTCTCTGGCCAGCACTACACGGGACGCACCCATGTTGTACCAGGCAGTGCAGGCCTGGGCGGATACGGAGGACGCCTGGGTGGAAATGTGGATAGCCAACTTGGGCGCCACCTCCCGCACCAGAGTGAACACGCCCAAGTCAGACACGATCACCGCGTCCACACCGATCGACTCCAAAAAGATCAGATAAGGGCGGAGAGCCTCGTATTCCTTCGTGCGGGGAAGGATGTTTACCGTTATGTAGATTTTCACGCCCCGCTCGTGAGCATAGGCAACGGCTTCGGAGAGCTCCTCGTTGGTGAAATTGGCAGACGCCGCCCGCATGCCGAAAGCCTCGCCGGCCAGATATACCGCATCCGCTCCGTAGCGGATGGCGGCCCGCAGTTTTTCAAAATCTCCCGCAGGAGAAAGAAGTTCCGTCATCATAGGAAAACCCCGGGAAAAATCCCGTTCCTTTCGAGAAAATACTAAAAAGGTGCGGCGGGAAGCCCGCCGCACCGTACTATCAGACGTTCATAATGACAGGCAGGATCATCGGCTTA
>JAZSCY010000199.1:0-2694 GCA_045530875.1 Eubacteriales bacterium | reverse complement strand
GCACCGTATCGGTGCGGGAATAGGATCCGTCGGGCTTCTTTTCAAAAATACTCAGAATAAAATCGCACAGTCCGGCCTTGTCATCGTACTGATTCTGCCAGCAGCACACGGCGTCTTCCTTCTCCAGAATGAAATCGTTATTGCCGTAGATGTGTCGGAATTTATGGGGCGTATTCACATCAAACAGAAACAGCCCGTCGGGATTGTGATAATTGTGGACAAGGGAAAAGCACGTCTCCAATTCTCCCTCCTCGGTGAGGTGATTGAGGCTATCCAGACAGCACACCACCGCATCCACCGTGCCGTACAGCTCGAAATCCGTCATATCCTGCTCCAGAAGAAGCACGCCGAAAACTCCCTCCTCCGCCAGGCGGGTGGCGGCCAGGGAAAGCATATCGGCGGAATTGTCCACGGCGGTCATATCGTATCCCCGCTTGGCCAATTCCACGGTCATGGAGCCGGTACCGGCGGCCAGATCCAGCACCAATTCCGGCTTGGAGCGGGCGAAGCGGGCGAACTGCTCCTCCACAAAATCCGCCCAGCGGGCATAATCCAGCTCCCGGTTCATTTCGTCATAGATGGGGGCCATGGCGGTATAAGGCAATTCAGTCATAGCGGTTTCCTTTTCTGATCACTGTACAATAAGATGGACGATATCCTCTGGGGCGGCACCTCGGATGTACTCCTCCACGGGGGCGGGCAGGCGGGCAAGTGCCTGACGCAGATCCTCCTCCCGCAAAGGAATGTCCCGGAGCATATTCTCCATCTCGGCTACGGGACGCTGGCCGAAATAATCGCCGAACAGGCGGATGGACTGGATCTTTCCGCCGGCCGCGGTGTAGGAGGCATGCAATGTTCCGAAGGGGAAGCGGCAGGTGTTTTCCGTATCGTGGCGCAGAGAGGCACCGAAATTCCACTCCCAGGCGGGATATTTTTCCTCACGCAAAGCGTTTATACCGGCGATCTCCTCCTCGCTCAAGGGGATCGCTTCGGCCGATCCGCTCACGGCGGTGCGGGCCAGGTGAGAGATAAACTCCTCCACCGTCATATGGGCGGGAAATGCGGGCACGTCCTTCAGATTGGTGACTCGCTCCCGCACACTGGCGATGCCTTTGGAGTGGATCTTTTCCGCCGAGACACGCAAGGCCTGGCTCAGGCGGGACAGATCCGCCCCGAACAGAAGCGTTCCGTGATGAAGAAGCCGGGCACGTCCGTCGGGCAGGCGATGGACGCACTGGGCATTGCCGGAAATCTTTGCACCATCCACCATAATATCGTTCCTGCCGTCCGCCTCCGCCTTTACGCCAAGCTGTGCCAGGGCGGACAGAATCGGCTCCACAAAAGGACGGAAATCGATACCGCGCACCGGATCGTGGGCGGTGATATAGGTAAAGCACACGTTGCCCAGATCGTGAAAGACGGCGCCTCCCCCGGTGAGACGGCGGACCACGGCGATCCCGTTTTCCCGGGTGTAAGGCACGTTGACCTCGGCCCAGGTATTCTGATTCTTTCCGATGATCACGGCGTTATCGTTGCGCCACAGCATAAAAACGTCCTGGGTTTCATGATCCAAAAGATATTCTTCCGCCGCTATATTGAAATACGGATCGGTGTGGTCATTCAGAATTACCCGCATAACGCCCTCCATCAAAGATACTGACAGAGATATTATACCGCACCCAAGGCGGGATGTAAAGCAATTTTCCACAAATCGAAATTTGGTATAGGCAAACGGGAATTTATATGGTATAATGTACACAGTATGGTAATTGGGTGGAATTTTCTCTTTTCCGCCCCACCGAGAACACAACGCATTTGCCCCATACGAGACAGGATTTGCGAGGAAATACCATGAACAACACGTTTATCACCCGCACCAAGGCGGATTTTGATTCCCTGAGTGGAACCCACGACGTCAGTCTGGGTGCCTGGGGTCCTTATTCCGGGGATATTGCGGGTATTGTGCATACCGCCGATCCGGCAAGAGGCGCGGGATTCCATCTCTCCGTCTTCCCCCGGTATTATCACGGAAAAGCTCACCTTCCCACCGAGCGGGAGGAGTCTTTCCATTTCCCCTGGTTTGCCGCGGAGGATCTGTCCGTATACACCTACCGCTTTGAGCTCGAGTGGAAGGATCGGGTGTACTGCGATGTGACCTATATGCGCATAAACGAGGAGGCCTATCTGATCGAGATCGAGGCCCACAACAACACAGGCGATGCCCAGCAGCTGGGTATACACTATTTGTCCTCCATGCAGTACCCCACCACCGGAAACGGATCCTACGCCCGCTGGGCAAAAGCAGTGTGCGATGGCGACGGCTTTGTGCGGGATGCGGTAGACTACTGTGCGCTGTCCACCGTCGATGACAGGGAAATCTGCCCCCACGGTCAAAAGCGAGGCGAGGTGATTGGCGAGGACATGGTGGGCGGTCGGGGACTGTCCCTCTCGGGCGGCGATCGGGCGGAATACGATTTGATCCGTCCCATGGAAAAGGATTTGCACCTCACTCTGCGGGCTAAGGGACACGCCGTTTTGTCCCTCTCCGGCATGGCCGAGGGCGAGATTACCGTGGATTCCGACGAATTCGTTCTCTTCACTTTGCCGCTTTCCAACAATGCTGCCTACCGTTTGTCTCTTGCCTGCCTCAGCGGCGAGGCGGTGGCAGACACGCTGGCTGTATCCGATGCCCCT
>JAZSCY010000124.1:0-3196 GCA_045530875.1 Eubacteriales bacterium | reverse complement strand
TCCACCATCAAAATCGCACCCACTTCATCCGCGATCTCACGGCAGCGGGCGAAATCGATGACACGGGAGTAAGCGGATGCGCCGACCACGATCATCTTGGGCTGGCATTCCAGGGCGATCTTGCGCATTTCGTCGTAGTCGATCACCTGGGTGGCGCTGTCCACACCGTAGGGAACGATGTGGAAGTATTTGCCGGAGATATTTACGGGAGAGCCGTGGGACAGATGACCGCCGTGGGCCAGATTCATGCCCATCACGGTGTCACCGGGGTTCAAAAAGGCGAAGAATACAGCCAGATTGGCGGATGCGCCGGAGTGGGGCTGTACGTTGGCGTGCTCCGCCCCGAACAGCTTTTTGGCGCGCTCACGGGCGATGTCTTCCACTACGTCCACGGCATAGCAGCCGCCGTAGTAACGCTTGCCCGGATAACCTTCGGCGTATTTATTGGTAAGAACGGAGCCGGCGGCCAGAAGGGTTGCCTCGGAAACGATGTTCTCGGAGGCGATCAGTTCAATGTTGTGGGACTGACGCTCGAACTCTTTTTGGCAAGCGGCGTGTACTTCGGGATCAAATTGGGCGAGTTTATCAAAAAACATAAGGTTAACTCCTTTTGGGGGATTTTTGTGGTAGGCGGGGAAAGGACCATGCGAGTTCACGAGTTCGTGAACTCGAAACGCCAGAAGTTCCTTTCCCCGCCTCATCCTGTGAAGCGGGATTGTTTGCTATCTTACACCACCCCTATCTCCTTGGCTCTCAAACTGGTGAGCAAGTTTATCAATGCAGTCTTGGAAGAGTCAGGAAAATGGCGGAGGGTAATTGTCTTGCGATTTGGGTGAACGATACGTTTGCCTCGGCAAATACCCAAAAAGTTTTGGGGGTGTCGGACCCTTTTCCAAAAGGGTCTGACAAAATCCTTTTTAATGATGGAACAGTCTCATACCGGTGAAGGCCATGGCGATGCCGTACTTGTCACAGCACTCAATCACCAGATCGTCACGGATGGATCCGCCGGGCTCCGCGATGTAGGAAGCACCGCTCTTTCTCGCCCGCTCGATGTTGTCGGAGAAGGGGAAGAAGGCGTCGCTGCCCACGGAAACACCAGTGATGGTGTCCAGATAGGCTCTTGCTTCCTCGGCAGTCAGCGGCTCAGGCTGGCGGGAGAAATACTTCTGCCAGATGCCCTCGGCGCACACATCCTCTTCGTTTTTGTTGATGTAGCCGTCGATTACGTTGTCACGGTCTGCACGCTTCAGTGTATCCAGGAAGGGCAGATTCAATACTTTGGGATGACGGCGAAGCTGCCAGGTGTCCGCCTTCTGACCGGCCAGACGGGTGCAGTGAATACGGGACTGCTGTCCGGCACCTACACCGATAGCCTGTCCGTCCACCGCATAGCAAACGGAATTGGACTGGGTGTACTTCAGAGTGATCAGCGCCACGATCAGATCCCGCTTTGCCTCGGCGGGAAGTTCCTTGTTGGCGGTCACCACGTTGGAGATCAACTCCTCATTGATCTTGAACTCGTTCCGTCCCTGCTCAAAGGTGATGCCGAATACCTGCTTGTGCTCCAGGGGATCGGGTACGTAGTCCGTGTCGATCTGAATGATGTTGTAGTTGCCGTTCCGCTTCTCACGCAGGATAGCGAGCGCCTCATCGGTGTAGCCGGGAGCGATCACGCCGTCGGAAACCTCCCGCTTGATGATCATGGCGGTGGTCACGTCGCACACGTCGGACAGAGCGATCCAGTCGCCGAAGGAGGACATACGATCGGTGCCGCGGGCACGGGCATAGGCGCAGGCCAGAGGAGACGCATCCAGACCCTCGATGTCATCCACGAAGCAGGCTTTCTTCAGATCCGCAGAGAGGGGAAGACCCAGCGCCGCGGAGGTGGGGCTTACGTGCTTGAAGGAAGTGGCGCAAACCATACCGGTGGCCTCTTTCAGTTCACGAACGAGCTGCCAGGAATTCAGGGCGTCCAGGAAATTGATGTATCCCGGTCTGCCGCACAGGATGGTGATGGGCAATTCCCGACCGTCATCCATGTAGATGCGGGAAGGCTTCTGGTTGGGGTTGCAACCGTATTTCAGCTGAAATTCGTTCATTGTTACGTCTCCTTGCAATTTTATTTCTATCAAATTTTTATCGGAATCATTGGTGGATCACAGATCCATCTTGTCGTAATCCGCATTCGTGCGGATGTCGCGGGCCACCTTTGCCGCCGCCTCGGGAAGCAGATGCCACTCCGCCTCCTCCATGATGCGCCGCTGCAAAATCTCGGGTGTATCTCCCGGCTGAACGGCCACCGCCCGCTGGAAGATGATCTCGCCGCCGTCGGGGATCTCGTTCACGAAATGAACCGTGGCACCGCTGATCTTCACACCCCGTGCCAGCGCCGCCTCATGCACTCTGAGTCCGTAAAATCCCTGGCCGCAAAATGCGGGGATCAGGGACGGATGCACGTTCAAAATCCGCCTTGGGAAGCGGGAGGTAAAGGACTCGGAGAGAATGGACATAAACCCGGCGAGAACGATCATCTCGATCTTGTATTTTCGGAGTGCGTCCAGGATCTTCTCTTCAAATTCCGCCTGGGATGCGCACTGTTTTCTTGCGACCACCACACCGGGAACACCGGCTTTTTCCGCACGGGTCAATGCATAGGCGTCCGGCTTGGAGGCCAGTACCAGCGCGATCTCGCCGTCGGGAAGATTCCCACGGGCCGCCTCATCCAGAAGTGCCTGCAAATTGGTGCCGCCGCCGGATACGAATACGGCAATGCGGGTTTTTTCCTTTAGCATATGATAACGCCCTCGTCGCCGGCAACCACTTCGCCGATCACGTAGGCATCCTCGCCGGCCTCGCGGAGGATGGACAGCGCTTTTTCTGCGTCCTCAGCGGCTACGACGATGGCCATGCCCACGCCCATGTTGAAGGTGTTGAACATATCCCGCTCGGGCACGTTGCCTTCCTTTGCGATCAGATCGAAGATGGGGGGAATCTTTACATCCGCCCGGCAGATCTTGGCAGAGGTACCCTCGGGCAGACAGCGGGGGAGATTCTCATAGAATCCGCCGCCGGTGATGTGGGAGATGCCGTGTACGTTCACCTGCTCAAGCAGCGCCAGTACCGGCTTTACATAAATGCGGGTGGGGGTGAGCAGCGTCTCGCCCAGAGATTTTCCGCCCAGGCATTCCCGGGG
>JAZSCY010000164.1:0-4753 GCA_045530875.1 Eubacteriales bacterium | reverse complement strand
ATGACCTGATCTACGAAGGTCTGACGGATCTGGACGAAAACGGCAAGTGGAAAAAGGCTATGATGAAAGAGTACGAAATCGTCGGCAACGATGAGGACGGATACTCCATGCTCATCACCTTGAACCGGAGCCGCTGGACCGACGGCCGTACCGTGCAGGCTGCAGACTTTGTGTATGCGTGGAAGCGCATCCTCTCCGTGGATTTCCGCTCTGAGGCAGCCGCTCTTCTGTACGATATCAAGAATGCGTATGAGGTAAAGCTGGGCGACGTTTCCATCGATGACGTGGGTATCGCCGCTGTGGATACCTATGTAATCCAGGTGGATTTCGTGGGCGAGATCAATGTGGACAATTTCTTTGAGAAGATGGCCAGCCCCGCACTGGTTCCTTTGCGTGAGGATATTGTTGACCGTGATGAGCATTGGGGCAAGCAGAGCTCTACCATCACCACCAACGGTCCCTTCGCCATCAAGGAAATGACCAGCGGCCAGTCCATGCGTCTGGAGCGTTCCGGCCACTACTATCTGGATCCTGACAATAAGAAGCAGGCACTGGATACATACGTTATCCCCTATAAGCTGATGACCGATTATACCTCCGAGGATCTGATTGCTGATTTTGAATCCGGCAAGCTGTTCTACCTGGATGAGATTCCGCTTTCTGCCCGTGCGCAGTATAAGGATCAGGCTACGGTTACCGATATGCTGGCAACCCACACCTATTACTTCAATACTAACAACGAGCTGTTCCAGGATGCCCGCGTACGCCGTGCGCTCTCCATGGCTCTGGACAGAAACGAGATCGTGAATATCGTTACCTTCGCAAAGCCCGCTACCGGATTTGTTTCCGAGAAGGTATTCGAGACCACCAGAAAGACCAGCTTCCGTGAGGCAGGCGAGGACCTGATCTCCTCCACCGCCGATGTGGCAGGTGCAAAGGCGCTTCTGCAGCAGGCAGGCGTTAAGGGCGGTTCCTTCACCATCACCATCCGCCCCAATGAGGTGGACCGTGCTGTTGCTGAGTATGTAAAGGGCGTGTGGAACTCCCTGGGCTTCAATGTAACCGTCAAGGAAGTTAAGGCCAAGAAACTTCTCAACTACGATAAGGCGTACGAGGATACGTTCAGCACCGCTTACACAAACGGTGATTTCGATGTGATCGCTGTGGATGCACAGATGCTGTCCACCGATCCCTTCACCGCACTGGCTCCCTTCGCTGTGAAATTCTCCGGCAACGGTGTGGATATGAATTCTCCCACCTACGATGAGTATTCCCACGTCACCGGCTATGCAAGCGAAGCTTACAACGCGCTGATCGAATCTGCCTACGCGGAGACCGATGCGGCCGCCAGAGCAGCCATCCTTCACGATGCGGAGAAGCAGCTGATGGAGGATATGCCCGTCGTTCCTCTGTTCTTCATGCAGGATGCATACCTGATCCACGACGATCTATCCGACGAAAAGACCACCTATTTCGGTACCCGTGACATCAAGCGGATGCAGCTGAAGAACTACATGGATTATCTGCCCAAGGAAAGCGAAGCTGCTGCAGAGGGCTGATTCCGTTTCAAGAATTTTTGAATCGGGAGGCGGAATGCCTCCCGATTTTCTCGCCTCAGGCGATGGAGAGGAGATTACCATGCCGGCACCGTTGCATGATAAGAATGAAATAAAGATCTTCACACTGTTTTTGCTGGATAAGATCGGCTATCCCCTGGATTACAATACGATCGCGTCCATCGTGGTGCAGGACGGAGTTGTGCGCTATTTTGATTTCGCGGACTGCTTCTTCCAGCTGCTGGACGCGGGCCACATTTGCCGTGCCGATGCGGAGGAGGTACAGTTGTCTCTGGACGGATCGGATGAAACGGAGCAGGAAGCATCCTATGTGATTACCGATACCGGGCGTCAGGTGGCTCAGGTCTTGGGCGAAAATCTGATGATCCGCGTGCGGGAACAGGGCATCCGCAGTGCATTGCGCCATCTGTCCCTGCAGAAAATGGGTGCGTCCATCGATCAATCCTATGACAATGTAGGGGACGGCTTTTTGTATCACTGCTCCATTAAGAACAGCCAGGGAGAACTTTTGGGCGTGAGTGTCCGTCTGGATAATCAGCGGCAGTTGGATCGGGTGCTGAAGAATTTCGCCGATCGTCCCGAGGTCATCTATCGGGGAATTCTGGCTCTGCTCAGCGGCGATGTGAACTATATTTTTGAATAATTCTATGCATTCGACACGGATTTTGATGAAGCGACAAAAATATTTTTCACAAAATGCGTCCCATAAAAAAATTTTTTTGGTTAACTATTGACAAAATTATATTTCATGTTATAATGTATTCATAAATCTGTAAAGAATTTGTGGTGGATTTCTTGCGTGACCAGCTGGATACCTTGCTTGCGGCGGCCGAATCGGGCGATCAGGATGCCTTTAACCGCCTGACAGAGGTGTATTCTCCGCTGATCCGTTCTATGAGTGCCCGTTTCGTTGCCTCCCTTTCTGCGCAAAACGATGCCGGCCTGATCGATATACAAGATTTGGAGCAGGAGGCGCGTCTTGCGCTTTTTCGCGCCGTTACCACCTATGATCGAAAGCAGAAAAAGGTCAGTTTTGGTTTGTATGCCAAGATCTGTATCCGCAATGCCCTGGTCTCCCAGCTGAGACGGGCAAAATCCCGCCGTGCTCGTGAGGCACGGGACAGGGAACATATCTCCGAGTGCGGAGATGCAGGATTGCCGTTCGCCTTGTCGGACGACGGCTCCGGAGAATTGGAGGGCAGGATACGCAGTGTCCTTTCTCCCTACGAAAACAGAATATTCGAGCAATATGTAAGTGGCAGGTCCGTGAGGGATATAGCGGCCAGCGAAGGCAGAACAGAGAAATCTGTGAGCAATGCTGTGTACCGGGTTCGTGTTAAGATCAAAGGCTTGCTGAGACCGTAGTATTGATATTAATATGCCGAAGGCATTTTTAATAGGTAAGCCCGTATAGCTTAACACAGAGCGTTGGAATCAAAGGTGACGGTTGAAGTCCGTCGAGGGCAAAATTTTTATCCATTTATTTAAGCGAGGTTATTGAAATGTACCAGGACAAGACACTGACGTGCAAAGAGTGCGGCAACGAATTCGTATTCACCGCAGGTGAGCAGGAATTCTACGCAGAGAAGGGTTACCAGAACGAGCCCCAGAGATGCAAGGCATGCCGTGATGCACGCAAGAACGCAAACAAGACTCAGCGTGAGATGTTCACCACCGTTTGCGCAAGATGCGGTAAGGAAGCAAAAGTTCCTTTCCAGCCCACCAGCGACAGACCCGTATACTGCAGCGAATGCTTCGCAGCAATCAAAGAACAGCAGTAATTCTTTGTACGCGTAGTATAAATAACAGAAGATGCGGCTAAAGCGGCATCTTCTTTATTTTTTGTCAAAAAAAGGAGAAATACCCGCGGAAATCCGGATAAAAATCAGAAATAATATATACAAATCGAATATTTTGTGGTATAATGGGCATAACCAGAATTGTTTTTTGACGAGGATGAGCGAATTGTCCCGGCAAAAACGTGAATGAACAGGATATATATGGATAACTATTCAAATAAGAAATTCAATAAAAACAAGAAACATCCCCAAAGCGGAGGACGCCGTCCCGGATACGGCGCGAAACCGGATCGCCGTCCCGTCGGGGAGATGCCTGCCGCCCCGGAGAATATCGTTTCCGGACGAAATTCTGTGCGGGAGCTTCTGAAATCCGGCCGGTCCGTGGATAAGATCTTCGTCCGTACGGGCGACAGAGAAGGCTCCATCACCGTCATCGTGGCGGAGGCCATCCGCCTGGGTATTCCCGTGATCGAGGTGGAGGGCACCAAGTTGGATGCCATGACCTGCGGGGCCCATCATCAGGGCGTGGCGGCTATGGCTGCGGAAAAGCAGTACGTGGATCTGGAAACTATCGTGAATATCGCCCATGAGCGGGGAGAGAAACCCCTTGTGGTGGTTTGCGACGGCATTGAGGATCCCCATAATCTGGGTGCGGTAATCCGTTGTGCGGAGTGTGCCGGCGCCCATGGTATCGTCCTTCCCAAGCGGCACGCCGTGGGATTGACTCCCGTGGTTACATCCGCATCCGCCGGTGCGCTGGAGCATATGGCCGTGGCCAAGGTGCAGAACATCGCCGCCGCTGTGGAAAAGCTGAAGGAATTGGGATTGTGGATTTTTACGGCGGAAGCCGGAGGTACACCCTATTACGAAACGGATTGGAATTGCGGCGCCGCTGTGGTTATGGGCAGTGAGGGCCAGGGTGTCAGCCGCCTGGTTCGTGAGAAAAGCGATTTCATTGTGTCGATTCCCATGTATGGAAAAGTAAATTCGTTGAACGTTTCCACCGCCGCGTCGGTGATTCTCTGTCATGCTGCACGGATGCAGCGCACATAAATCTTTGATGAATGGGTGAATGATTATGAATGAGAATTTCAAAACCGCATCAAACGAGCCGGAAAATACTTCATCTGCCGGTTCATTGAAGGAGAAAATGCGCGCGGCAGATGCTTCTGCCAAGGAAGCGGCCAAACCGTCCGAGCCGGATCTGTCCATGGACGGAGATCTGGATATTCAGGATCTTCTGAAAAAGTATCTTCCCGAGTTTGCGGATGAGGTGAAGGCGGAAATGTCCACGGAGGCCGCTGCGGCCGAGATGACAGAGGAGCCGGCCATGTTTATGGAGGAGGAAACTCCCTATGTGGAGGAGTCCTATGAGGA
>JAZSCY010000167.1:0-2197 GCA_045530875.1 Eubacteriales bacterium | reverse complement strand
CTTGTCCCGTATCAGATCGTGGATGGGAACCTGCTTCATCTTGGCGATGCGGCTTCTCTCCGTCTGACTCTGGGGGGTAAAACTGCGGGCCCAGGTGGGGGTGTATTTGATGTACGGCCGGGCGAAGGGTACGTCGCTTTCGTTGGCATAGCCGATGGCGTGAGGCGTACCGGAATCGGGCACGCCGCTGACGTAATCCAGTTCCTTGGTGAGGCCGGAATCCACATCCTTCTTCGCCATGATCTGCCCGTTGCGGTAGCGCATGATTTCCACGTTGGTTCCCTCATAGGAGGAGGTGGGGTATCCGTAATAGCTCCAAAGGAAGGAGCAGATACGCATTTCTTTTCCGGGCGGGGCCAACTGTGTCACCTCATCGGCGGTGATGTGCACGATCTCGCCGGGACCCAATTCTCTTTCGATTTCGTATCCCGTCTTCTGTGCGGCAAAGGACTCAAAGGTCACGCACCGACCGTCCTCGTTCTTGCCGAGAACCACGGGAATGCGGCCCAAACGGTCCCGGGCGGCGATCAGGGATCCATCGCCGTTCAGAATCAGAATGGATGCGGTTCCGTCGATCACTTCCTGGGCGAAGTGGATGCCCTCCACGAAATCACTCCGGCGGTCAATGAGAGCCGCCACCAATTCCGTAGCATTCACCGCGCCGCCGGTCATGGCGTTGAAGTGGCCGCCGCTGGCGTTGAGGTATTTGCCGATCAATTCCTCCGCGTTGTTGATCCGTCCCACGGTGCAGATGGCGTAGGTGCCGTGCACAGAGCGGATGAGCAGCGGCTGGGGATTGGAATCGCTGATGATGCCGATGGCGGCGCATCCCGTCATCTCATCCAGTACGTGCTCAAATTTGGTGCGGAACGGGGAATTCTGAATGTTGTGAATATCGCGCTGCAGGCCGATTTCGGGATCGTATGCGGCCATACCGCCCCGGGCTGTGCCCAGATGAGAATGGTAATCCACGCCGAAGAACACGTCTCCGATCACGTCCCGGTGGCAGACTGCGCCAAAAAATCCTCCCATAGGTATCTCCTTAGATGGTGCTG
This sequence comes from Eubacteriales bacterium, assembly GCA_045530875.1. Lineage (GTDB taxonomy): Bacteria > Bacillota > Clostridia > Oscillospirales > CAG-272 > SIG701. Next base: position 1,142 of record JAZSCY010000167.1, on the reverse strand, counting down.
TATTTCTTTTCGATCTCCGCGTTGGCGCGAAGAACCTTTTCGGATGCGGATTTACGCATCTCATCCAATCGGGCCGCCAGATCTGCGTCGTCCACGGCGATGATCTGGGCAGCAAGCAAAGCGGCATTGGCGGCTCCGTCGATGGCAACCGTAGCAACAGGGATGCCTGCGGGCATCTGTACGGTGGACAACAGAGCGTCAATGCCGTCAAGAGTAGACGATTTGACAGGGATGCCGATTACGGGGAGGGTGGTATTTGCGGCGATGGCACCGGCCAGATGAGCCGCCTTGCCTGCAGCCGCAATGATTGCGCCAAAACCGTTTGCTCTGGCGTTTACGGCAAAATCCCGTGCTTCAATGGGGGTGCGGTGGGCCGAATACACGTGTACCTCCGTGGGAACAGAAAGCTGCGCCAGGGTAGAGATGGCCTTTTCCACAACGGGCAGATCGCTGTCGCTTCCCATGATAATTCCTACTTTTTTCACGATAACATCCTTTCCCGAAACCGCCTGAAAAGAAAAAAGGCGCAGTCATCCCATGTGTTTTTGAGAGACTGCCCAGACGGTCGGCATATGAAGTAAAAGCCTATGCTTCCTGTGGTTTATTCCACGAATCCGTCAGTCACACAAGCCATATAATAACACTACAAATAGCATACCATATTTGCGGAAAAATGTCAAGCAAAGACGCTTGCCATTTTGCACAAATATATAATAAAAGTGGAAGCTTTTCTACGGCAAAACCATCCTTCGTACCGCGGCGGTTTCGGTTTGCGCCCATGCCCTTTTTTCTTTTTTCAAAGGTTTTTGGGGGTGCGGACCCTTTTTGGGGGAAGGGTCTGCGTTATACTCACGCCATCTTCCACAGCCGAAATCGTTCTCCACTTTTTCTTTGACACCAGAAGCGCAAAGAAAAAGTTATCAAAAAGAAACGCCGATACAAGGGCGTTGCCCTTGACCCACCACCTTTTGAAAAAGGTGGACGAAAACTTTTATACATAATCTCTTTTTCAAAGGTTTTTAGGGGTGCGGACCCTTTTTGCAAAAAGGGTCTGCGTTATACTCACACCATTTAATATAGCAAAACCGTTCTTCGCTTTTTCTTTGGGACCACAGGCACAAAGAAAAAGCTAACAAAAAGAA
>JAZSCY010000270.1:0-2377 GCA_045530875.1 Eubacteriales bacterium | reverse complement strand
AAGACGGCATACCTCCTCTGCTCCCTCCATCATAAATCGCTGGCGGGACAGCTCGTCGAAATACAGATCACTGACCTGCCGGCTTTTTCCGTCGTCCGGCATACCCAGTCTCGCAAACAGCATTTCGTACCGCAGATCCTTCAGCCGGTCTCTTGTCATTTCACCCTTTTCCAGCTGTTTCCACAAACCGTCGTTGATCTCGTGATACAACTTGTAGACATGATCGTCCACCACAAGGTCGGACGCGGAGAATGCGGCATAAAAAGCCGTCTCCTCCGCGCGATCGAAATCCATAAGTGTATTGTCGAGATCAAAGAGTATATACTTATACCCTTTCATCACTGGATGCAGAAGCGGCGGTAGGTCTTTTTGCCTTTTCTTACGATGATGCCATCCCCCGTCAGGGCAGCCGCATCCACGGTGGCATCAATGGCTTCCACCTTGGCGTCGTTCACCAGAACACCGCCCTGCTGGATCAGACGTCTTGCCTCACCCTTAGAGGGAGCCATCTTGCTGATGACCAGCAGATCCAGCACCGCGATCTTACCGTCGGTGAGATCACTTGCGCTCAATTCGGTAGTGGGCATATCCTCGCTCATACCGCCAGCCGCAAAGATCTTATGCGCGGCATCCTGTGCCTTGTCCGCTTCTTCCTTGCCGTGGATCAGAGCGGTAACCTCGTAAGCCAGTTTCTCCTTGGCACGGTTCAGCTCGCTGCCCTCCAGTTTTTCGTACTCGGCGATCTCCTCCAGGGGCATAAAGGTGAGCAGTTTCATGCAGTTGATGACATCCGCGTCGGCGATGTTGCGCCAGTACTGGTAGAAATCGTAGGGAGAGGTCTTTTCGGGATCCAGCCACAGAGCGCCCTTCTCCGTCTTACCCATCTTCTTGCCTTCGCTGGTGAGCAGAAGTTTGAAAGTCAGGCCGTATACTTCCTTACCGGTCTTAGGGCGGAGCAGTTCTACGCCGCCGATGATGTTGGACCACTGATCGTCGCCGCCGAATTCCAGCGAACAGCCGTAATCCTGGTACAGGCGGTAGAAGTCGTAGCTCTGCATGGTCATGTAGTTGAATTCCAGGAAGGTAAGGCCGGTATCCAGACGGGACTTGTAGCACTCTGCCGCCAGCATACGGCTGATGGTGAAGTAGGGGCCAACCTCACGGAGGTATTCGATGTAATTCTTATTCATGAGCCAGTCGGCGTTGTTGACGAAGGTTACCTTCTCGGGATCCAGCAGCTTGGACATCTGCTTCTTGAAGCACTCGATATTGTGGGCAATGGTCTCCTCGGTCAACATCTTACGCATATCGCTCTTACCGGAGGGATCGCCGATCATACCGGTACCGCCGCCGAACAGGGCGATGGGATGATGGCCGGCACGCAGCATATGAGCCATGATCTTCAGCTGGATAAAGTGACCGATGTGCAGGCTGTCCGCCGTCGGGTCAAATCCGATATAGAACGTCATAGGCTCGCCGGCAAAACGCTTGGCAACTTCCTCTTCGTTGGTGCACTGGGCAATCATGCCTCTGGCCTTAAATTCTTCAAACAGATTCATAATGATTTCTTCACGGCAATGCCGTGCTCCTTTCAAGGTGTAAACATATCTCCGCTCAGCGGATAATTATTGATTGTTTTCGATCATTTCCCGGGCGGCATCCCGCTGGGTTTCCGTGACAGACACGCCGCCGATGATCCGGGCGATCTCGCTGATACGGCCGCCCTCGTCCAATTCCTCAATCTCGCTCTCGGCCCGGCCGTCCGCCATTTTCTTTCGTATACACAGATGGGTATCGGCCAGGGATGCGATCTGCGGGGAGTGGGTGATGCACAAGACCTGCGCCGCATCGGAAAGCTCCTTCAGCTTGATGCCGATCTTCTCCGATGTGCCGCCGGATACGCCCGCGTCGATCTCATCGAACACCACGGTATTGGCGCCGCTTTTCGTATTCATCACACTGCGCAGTGCCAGAAGCACCCGGGACATCTCACCACCCGAGGCAATCTTGCCAAGGGGCATGGGCGGCTCACCGGGATTGGTGGCGATCATAAACGTCACATCATCCGAGCCACGGGGGCCGAATTGCTCCTCGCCGCTGGCATAGACCTTTTGTATATCTACAAGGAACCGCACTTTCGGCATATCCAGATAGGCAAGCGTATCGCACACCCCTCGGCAGATCACCTCCGCGGCCTCACGGCGGATGCGGGTGATTTCAGCGGCTTTCTCGCTCAACTGTTGCCGCACGCGGCGTATATCGTCCTCGATTTCGCTGAGTTTTTCGTCCCCGGATTCCAGATCCGCCAACTTCTCTGCGGCCTCACGGCGGAAGTCGGAGGCCAAGCGGTCTTAGGGAGACAATAGAGAGGGACAAC
>JAZSCY010000043.1:0-3329 GCA_045530875.1 Eubacteriales bacterium | reverse complement strand
TCTGCAGCGAGCGCTTTCCCCGTACGATATACGCAAGAGCACACACGGCGGCGGCCAGGATAAGCAGCACTGCGATGAATCCGCCCATATACATCACGAGCGATTCCCAATGAAATGCATAGTCCAATTGGAGTCCCCCGCCCAAACGCTTCTCCGCAAAAGCGGCACGGACAGTGACAGAAAGCAGTCCGGCAAATCCGATGAGCAGAAATACAAAGGTAAGCAATGAAGTGGTGCGGCGGTGCAAAAGTGTTTTCAATTCACGGAATGACATATTGGAATCCTCCTTTGGAATGATTTGAGAGGAGGCACATGCGCGGATCCCGTCAGCGATCGTCCGACAATTCACGGGTGCATCGGCGGGGATGGCAGACAGTTTTTGCAAAATCTGCCTCTTCTGTTCGATCTCCTCCGTCAGTGCGCGCCGGTGTCCGTCCAGCACCTCCCTGGCACACGATGGATCTTCCTGCATCCGGTGAATATCGGAAAGAGAGAATCCGGATTTGCGGAGGGTCGCGATCACCTCCAGCGTTTCCACATCCTCCTCACTGAACTCAATGGACTTTCGCCCGGCATAATTGCTCTCCTGTCTTGGCGATAAAAGTCCGTTTTCGATGTACAGGCGAACGGCCCGATCGGTCAGTCCCGTTCTTGCCAAAACATCCTTCATACGCATGGTATCATCTCCTTTCGTAAGCATTCTACCATTTCACCCAGGGTGAATGTCAACACACGACGCAAAATTTCTCAGATTTTTTTGTTTTTACCCGGCGGCGATCTGGCGTAAAGCGATAGAGGCTGCTGCATCCCGATGCGGCAGCCCCTGTTTTTCTCCCCGTTCTCCCGAAAAAGACACCGTTGTTTATTTTCATCAAAATAACGGCTTTCCCCTCTGTTTTACCCCCTAATTTCGTCATATATCTATATTCCTTTATATTGACAAATACTGCCCTTTGTATTATAATATTGTATGAATGATGGGAGTTTGCTTTTTTGCTTCTCCCACATGCGGCATTGCCGTGTAATTTGTTGTTTTCGCACAGTGATCCAAAAAACACCACATTCACGGCTGTTTATTTTGCACAATTATATCGTTAAAGAATTATCGATATATTTCAAACTGACACCCTTTTCGTTCGTTTATTATTTCAATACATAAAGAAAGGCAGACCCATGAGCAAAATTACCATCATCGGAACCGGCAGTGTAGGCTCTACCATCGCATATACGATGGCTGTGGCTGGCATCGCAAATGAAATCGTTATGATCGATCTCAACACGGAGAAGGCTTTGGGTGAGGCGTTGGATATCCGTCAGGGTATTCCCTTCTGCGCTCCCTGTTCCATCTACGCAGGCGACTATCGTGATGCGGTTGACTCGGACATCGTTGTGATCACCTCCGGCGTAGCCCGCAAGCCCGGTCAGTCCCGTCTGGATCTGGCGCAGATCAACGTCAACATCACCAAGAGCATCATTCCCGAAATCACCCGCTACGCTCCGAATGCCAAGTACGTGATCGTCAGCAACCCGGTGGACATTCTTACCTATACGTTCTGCAAGTGCTCCGGTCTGCCCGAAAAGCAGATCATCGGCTCCGGTACCATCCTGGACACCGCCCGTCTGCGCGCCAGACTGTCTGAGTATTATCAGATCAATCAGCAGAACGTGCACGCCTACATCATGGGTGAGCACGGCGATTCCGCTTTCGTTCCGTGGTCTATTGCCAACATCTCCAACGTGCCGGTGGACGAGTATTCCAAATATCTCTCCAACACCGACGGCATGATGATGCCCCCCCTGAACCACGCCGAAATCGAAAACTACGTCCGCAAGTCCGGTGCCCGCGTTATCGCCCGGAAGGGTGCTACCTTCTATGCGGTATCCGTTTCTGTGTGCCATATCTGCAAGGCGCTTCTGAGCTCCATCGACACCACCATGACCGTTTCCACCATGATGCACGGCGAATACGGCATTGACGATGTATGCCTCAGCGTTCTGAACGTGATCGGCCGCGACGGCGCGGAAGGCAAGGTAATTATGCCCCTAGCCGACGAGGAAGTAGTCCTCCTCCGCAAGAGCGCTGACAGCCTGAAGGAAGTTATCCGCAGTCTGGACATCTGATTATATACACAACGAACAGCCTGCCCCAGCCGAAAAGCGGGGGCAGGCATGTGACGTTATTTACCTATTGTTTATTTTATCCAATTTGCAAGGAGATATAGAATGGATTACCGCATTGAACACGACTCCATGGGAGAAATGAAGGTTCCTGCCGATCGGTACTGGGCCGCGCAAACACAGCGCAGTCACGAGAATTTCGAGATCGGTGTAGGCATTGAGATCATGCCCCGCGAGATCACTCGCGCCTTCGGTATTCTGAAAAAAGCTGCGGCTCAGGCAAACCACGCCCTCAAGCCCGAAAAGATGACGGAGGAAAAACTGTCCGCTATCACCGCCGCTTGTGATGAGGTCATCTCCGGTTCCCTGAACGACCACTTCCCGCTGGTTGTATGGCAGACCGGATCCGGCACCCAGTCCAATATGAACGCAAACGAAGTCATCGCCAACCGGGGCAACGAAATCGCCGGCAAAAAATTGCTGCACCCCAACGATGATATCAATATGAGCCAGTCCTCCAACGACACTTTCCCCACCGCTATGCACATCTCCGCGGTGATCGCCATGGAAGACAAGCTGATCCCCGCCGCCGAGATGCTGATCGCCACCTTCCGCCGTCTGGAGGAAGAGAACGAGGGCATCGTAAAGAGCGGCCGCACCCATCTGCAGGATGCTACCCCCATCAAGTTCAGCCAGGAAATCAGCGGCTGGCGCTCCAGCCTGGAGAAGGATGTGGAGCTGATCCGCCGTTCTGTAGAGCCCCTTTATGAGCTGGCATTGGGCGGTACCGCAGTGGGCACCGGCCTGAACGCTCCTCCCGCATTTGCAGAGACTGTTGCAAGCGAGGTAGGGAAGATCACCGGCAAGCCCTTCATCACCGCATCCAACAAGTTCCACGCTCTTACCTCCAAGGACGAGATGGTGTTTGCGCACGGCGCTGTGAAGGCATTGGCCTGCGATATGATGAAGATCGCCAACGACATCCGCTGGCTGGCATCCGGCCCCCGCGACGGTCTGGGCGAGATCTTCATTCCCGAGAACGAGCCCGGCTCCTCCATTATGCCCGGTAAGGTGAACCCCACCCAGTGTGAGGCCGTGACTATGGTTGCTGTACAGGTTATGGGGAATGATGTTGCTATTGGTATGGCAGCTTCCCAGGGGAACTTTGAGTTGAACGTATTTATGCCTGTATGTATCTATAATTTCCTGCA
>JAZSCY010000384.1:0-2132 GCA_045530875.1 Eubacteriales bacterium | reverse complement strand
AAAGGCATCCGCTGTATGCTGGGCATGGTAGTGCGTAATGACCACGCTGCCTACGTACAGACCGATATTACGGAATGCATCAATCAGGCGAAGAACATCGGAATCGTAGGTGATGCCGATATCACCGCGGCGCTTATTCTTTTCGATATCCTCGGCGCTGATGACGATGACGATCTCCGCCTGATCTTTCAGCTCCAGAAGCATACGCACCTTGCTGTCCGGCGCAAATCCGGGCAGAACGCGGGAGGCATGATAGTCATCAAACAGCTTTCCGCCAAATTCCAGATACAATTTTCCGCCGAAAGAGGCAATTCTGTCACGAATACACTCAGATTGCAGTTTCAGATATTTATCATTGTCAAATCCAATTTTCAACATACTTCACCCCAGCATAGACTTCCGCGGAATCTGCGGCACAGTTTCAAAAAAATAATACATTTTAGTATAGCACGGATCTTCGCAAATTGCAATATCTCCCATAAGATTCTTATAAAAAAGAAAGAATCCCCGCGCATTTCTGCGCGGGGACAGTATTTCTTATCGGCGCCTCCGCTCAATTACCGCATTTTTTGCAGCTGTCCGGAAAATCACATCCGCACACACCGTACTCGGGTGACGCCGGCGGGCAGAATTCCGACACAGGAAACTTCATACGGCGGAATACGCTGCAGGGATCATCATCCTGATCGCAGACGCACTCCTTCTCGGGCACGCAATACTCCACGGCACTGATCAGATACTGTGCAGGACGCTCCAAACGAACAACTGAAAACAGTCCAAGAGAGACAAGCAGCTTATTCCCTTCCTCGTAATCCACGAGGCAAGAGCCAATAGAACCGCATACCGCCTCGGGGATCTCATCCACACAGCAGCAACAGCAGCAGGCTCTGCGAGGCTCCACGATCTTGGAATCCAGAACCAGCGGATCCACCGTCTCCAGAACAGCAATCGGCAGATTGGTGGTAGCGGAGCACTTTGTCGTTCCGGGAACGGAGCAGAATCCGGAGCAGGAACCGGTGCTCTTGAATACATTGACGTTTCCTTCGCTGCCGAAAAGAACTACTTTTTTCTCCACGACGCTTACGCCGCAGAACTCCTGAATATTGCCCGGCGCCACACAGGCCTCACAGCAAATCTTGCAGAAAATACGGATGCAGATCTGGTAAAACCCACGGTTGAACGGCATGGCATTGATATCCATATTCGTCCACAGAACGTGAGCACTTTTGATGCGGATCGCACAGGTGTGGTCAATGATCTTCTGACCGTGCTCTGTCAGATACACGCGTACATCCTCGTAACAATCTTTATCACGGCAGGAATCGAGTACACGGTATGTATCGACGCATACCATCTCTTTTCCTGACGATGTGTAACATTTGTTTTCACCCATGAATGATTACCTCGTCACATTTGATAAGAAGCGACATTTCTGTCCTCCCGTATCATCTTATGCGGGCAAAAGAAAAATGACAGGGCTCGCACCCTGTCATTTTATAGAATATCTTATCAGAGGTATTTCTTTACAGTCTCAGATGCTTCATCCGTGGGGATAGAGGAAGTCATAACGCAGTTAACGCCCAGACTTTCAACCAGTGCATCCACCTTATCCAAGAAGCCATCAAAAGCAGCGAGATCGTTATCGCCGATCTTCAGTGCAGAGTCAATAAAGAGATCCGTCACATCATGGTTGCTTGCAAGGATACCGGCGACAAAACCGTACAGAGACTCACAGTCATGTACTGCATACATGTTGGTGTCGATCAGACGGGCCTGATATTTTACGTCGAACGTAAGCTTATTGCCCTTCTCGATACAGATAACGGAGCCTTCACTCTTGTGAGACGCTTCGTTCACCATTTCGATGAGTGTCTTGGTTTTTCCGGTTCCTTTTACACCGATGATAAGTTTCAACATATTGTTTCCTCCTGGCGGATATTTATTACTATAGGGTTGCTGTGGTTACAGTATACAATATATCAAAAATAAATTCAAGAGAAAATTGATAAATTGTACAGAAAAGTTGCAAAAATTTATGCATTGACGACGGAAATGAGTGAATTTTATTTCATTCTTTCTTCCAGAGCGGCGCGCATATCCTCATATCCGGGCTTGCCGAGAAGCGCGAACAT
>JAZSCY010000225.1:0-3276 GCA_045530875.1 Eubacteriales bacterium | reverse complement strand
TGTTCCGCCATTGACGGAGGGCGTTGTCGACGGATATATGCATCGGACGTCCGACAGCATCATTACTCGCGAGGTATGTGATGCCGATGCATCCGGCGCCCGCCGCGCTGTGACGGAATATACTGTTCTTGGTACGTCACCGGACGGATACAGCGTGATTCTGGCCAAGCCGATCACGGGACGGACCCACCAGATCCGTGTGCAGCTCACGTCCATCGGATGCCCTTTGGTGGGAGATACTTTGTACGGCCGCAAGGAAGGGGAAATGCCCCGCCACGCGCTCCATGCCTTTCGCACAGAATTTCCCCATCCCGAGGACGATCGGCTTATGTGCGTGAGTGCGCCTTTGCCGGATGATATGAAAAATTGGATTGCCCAGCGGTTTGATCATAACACGGTGACCGCTTTGCAGGAAATGGGTGTACTATGATGAGATCAATTTACCGAAAAATCCGCCGCTATATGCCGGCCGCTTCCTTTTGGCTGTTTGTTTGTGCGGCCGTCGCCGGTATTCTGCATGGGGCATTTGTCCTATCTCCGGCATTTGCGGATTTTTTCAATCAATACATTGCCTCCTTTTTCCGGGCATTGTTTGCCCATCTGACGGGATGGATTCCTTTTTCCCTGGCGGAAGCATTGATTCTGTCCTTGCCGGTTCTCTTTGCCGTGGTGCTTGTCTACGCCATCCGCAGTGCCGCAAAAGGATGGCGGCGTGCTGCCTACAGCGTGGTATCTCTGCTTTCTGTGATCGCACTGATTTATTCCATGTTTGTTGCAACTTTTGCCGCCGGGTATCATGCCCCTCGTCTGGATGAAAAGATGGATATTACCCGCCGCAAAGTGTCTGCTCTGGAACTGGCGGAAACGACGGCCATACTGGCCACAGGTGTGCATGAAAATCTGGAGGAGATCACCTTCCGCTATCAGGGATCTTCTGTGATGCCTTATTCCTACGATGAAATGTCCCGCCTTCTGGTGGAAGCCTATGACCGGGTGTGTGAGGCGTATCCGTTTGTTCAGCAGCTGAATTCCCGCGTGAAACCGATCTGCCTGAGCGAACCGATGACGTATACCCACATTTCCGGTGTGTATACCATGTTCACCGGAGAGGCCAACCTCAATGTGAACTACCCGGACTATGTTCTTCCGTATACGGCGGCCCATGAACTGGCACACCAGCGGGGAATTGCCCGGGAGGATGAGGCCAATTTTGTGGCATTTCTTGTGTGCATGGCGTCGGATGATCCGTACATCCGTTACAGCGGCTGCATGAATATGTATGAGTACGTTTCCTCCGCACTGTATTCCGCATCCAAAGAGTATTATTCCATGATCCAGACAGCACTGGATCCGCGGGTTATATATGAGCTTCGTGCGTACAGTACGTTTTTCGATAAGTATCGGGATAATGTGATTGCGGATGTGAGCGAAACGGTGAATAACTCCTACCTGGTGATCCAGGGAACGGAGGGAACGAAAAGCTACGGTATGGTAGTGGATCTGGCGGTAGCCTATCTGCTGGATACCGATAATTGAACGAAAGGAGCGGACCCATGAAAAGAAGACAGATTGTCATGGTAGCGGCTGTGCTGGCTCTCAGCATCGCTTTCGGGGCGGTGTTTGCGGTCCGCGTATCTGCTGCGGCAACGCCCAGCTTGTTCCATAATGACGAGCGCTGGTACCGGGATACATCCGCCGGGCTGGAGATCATCGGCGGGCTGTATTACGTTCCTGTGGATGTGTTCAGTATGTTCCGTCATATCGAATTGACTATGGACAGCAGAAGAGGCGAGTTTTTGGTGTACAACCGAAATACAGGCGCGTACATTTCCGTGCTCTACAGTGAAAAGATCGCCACCATCAACGGTGAAGAGGAAGCCTATCTGAATCTGTACAAGCTTCACGGGGGATATTATTACGTGCCGGCAGAGTACTTCTGTACGGTATTGTCCCTCGGATATGAGGTGCGTCGGGGAAGCGGATCCGCGGTGGATGTCTCCTTCCGGATTCTGGACGGCAACGAAACAAAAAGTTTTGACGAACTGCTTGACGTGTATGCACCGGATTCCTCCGATTCTACCGACACCCGACCTCCCATCGTCACGGATACGGATCCGCCCGTATCGGACGTGACGGTGAGAACGAATTATATCACCTTCAACTCGATTGCGTTCCCCTCCCTGGAGAGTATCCTTGCTACCTTGGATGAGTACAGCATGAAGGCAACGTTTTTTGTGTCCGTGGAGGATCTGCAAAATAATCCCGATAGGGTGGTTGCTGTGGCTGCCGCCGGACAAACCTTGGCACTGTACAGCACCGATGCGGACAGTGTGCAGCAGTTCCTTGACACAATGAATGAAGCAAACGATATTCTCTACGGAATCGTCAAGAATCGCACGCGCGTGGTACAGTGTGTGAGTAAGGATATCTCGTGGACGGATGAGGATATGGCGCTGCTCCATGACGCGGGATATGTACTGTGGGATTGGACATTTGATGTGCCGGACAGCGTGGGATACAGCGTCCGCTATGTGAAAAGCGCGTGCCGGCAAACGGTGAGCAACAACGAGATCAATGTGCTTCGCTTCGGCTGTAATGACACGGCGGCACAGGTTTTGCCGGATCTGTTGTCATTTTTGATATCCAACGCCAATTACCGTGTGTATCCGATATACGCAAGCCATGAGGAAGTTCGTCTTTCTGCAAAATAAGGAGTGATTTCATGGAAACCAAAAAGAAAATCCTGATCGTTGAGGATGAGAAAAACATCGCGCAGGTTCTGCAGTACAATATCATTAAATCCGGCTATGAGGCTGAGATTGCGGGGGATGGCGGCACCGGTCTTGTCCGTGCATTGAGCGGCGAGTTTGATCTGGTGCTTCTGGACATCATGCTTCCCGTTATGAACGGCTTTGAGGTGTGTGAGCAGATCCGTCTGAAAAGCCAGATCCCGATCATATTCGTGACCGCCAGAGAAGAGGAGAAGGACAAGATCCTCGGTCTCGACACCGGCGCAGACGATTATGTAACCAAACCCTTTTCCTTCAAGGAACTTTTGTCCCGTATCCGTGCCAATATACGCCGCAGTGCCGGTGAGAGCGTTGTGGAGAAAAAGATGGAGGAGGCCGCTCCCGTTACCATCGGTGATTTGTGCATTGACTGCGCAAAGTATGTGGTAACAAAAAACGGTGAACCCATTGAACTGTCCAAAAAAGACTACGACTTGCTGGCCTTTCTTGCCGCCAATCTGGGGCGGGCCTATTCCCGCGAGGAATT
>JAZSCY010000171.1:0-2362 GCA_045530875.1 Eubacteriales bacterium | reverse complement strand
CGTAATGTATACCTTGGATATCAACGAGTTCCAGGGACGCCGATCCCTTCAGATGATCCTCAAGGATTTCCGTCTGTCGGCGGAGGGCGCGTCCCGGGAGATCGCCGAGCATAACGAATACGCCTTTGTCTGCGCGGCTATGGAGGGCGGCAGTCCCATCACCGCCGAAACGGCAGCGCGTGTGATTCCCGTGCGAGGCGATTTCGCGGTGGTGTACAGCAAATTGAAGCAGGAGATCTGCCTGGGACATGAGGTGTACAGTATCCGCGCCCTGCGCCATTTTCTTGCCGCAGCCGGCGTGAAGATCCATTATGCCAAACTGAAGATGATTCTGCGGATTCTGGATGAGATGCATCTGCTTCGGGCGGATGAGGTAGATACCGAGCGGGAGATCTATCATTTCACCTATATCCCTCCGCAGGGGAAGACCGATCTGGAAAAATCTCCTTTGTTGATACAACTGCGAGGCGCAGTTTCGACAGATAAATAATATCAAATTAGGTTGTGAGCGTATGTCCAATGAAATGCATGCATCCGTGAATACGGATAAACTGTTTTCCATGCTGAAAACCAGCGGGAAAAGCTACGATCTGGAAAAAATACAAAAAGCGTATGAGTACGCGGATAAGCTCCATGAGGGGCAGTTCCGCAACAGTGGAGATCCGTACATCTCCCATCCCATCGCCGTGGCAGAGATTGTTGCCTCGCTGGGATTGGATACGGATTCCATTTGTGCTGCTTTTTTGCACGATACGGTGGAGGACTGTCCGGATAAGACCAATCTGGATATTCTGAAAAGCCTGTTCGGCGGGGATGTGGCCCTGCTTGTGGACGGATTGACCAAGTTGGAGAACATCAATATCCAGGACAAGGAAGAAGCGCAGATGGAGAATATCCGCAAAATGCTTCTGGCCATGTCCAAGGATATCCGCGTGATCTTCATCAAGCTGTGCGACCGTCTGCACAATATGCGCACTCTGTCTGCCAAGCCGGAGCATAAGCGTCGAACGACGGCTCTGGAAACCATGAACGTGTATGCTCCTCTGGCACACCGCCTCGGTATCCAGCGTATCAAGCAGGAGTTGGAGAATCTGGCTCTCGGCTATCTGGATCCCATTGGATATGCGGAGGTGAATGCGGATATCGAGCGGAAATACGGCCAAAACCGGGATTTCCTCGAAAGCGTGCGCAACTACATCTCCGAAAAACTGGAGGAGTATAATATCTCCTTCACCCTGGAGGGACGCGTAAAGACGGTATACAGCATCTACCGCAAGATGTTCTATCAGAATAAGAGTTTTGATGAGGTATACGATTTCTACGCACTTCGCATCATTGTGAATAATGAGCTGGAATGCTATACGGCCCTGGGCGTGATCCATGAGCTGTTCAAGAGCGTGCCCGGCCGTTTCAAAGACTATATCTCCACCCCCAAACCCAATATGTATCAGTCTCTCCACACCACCGTTATCGGCCGGGCAGGTGTGCCCTTTGAGGTGCAGATCCGTACGTGGGAAATGCATCATATTGCCGAATACGGTGTGGCCGCCCACTGGAAATACAAATCCGGTGAGCAGAGCAAGGAAGAGATCGACCGCAAACTCTCCTGGATCTCCAGGCTGATCGATACCGAGGACAATGCCGAGGATCCGGATGAGTTCATGCATGCACTGAAAATCGATCTGTTCCACGATGAAACATTTGTGTTTACGCCTAAGGGAGACGTGGTTTCCTTGCCCCAGGGATCTACTCTGATTGACTTTGCCTATTCGATTCACTCTGGCGTGGGCAACCGTATGGTGGGCGCCAAGATCAACGGTATGATCGCTCCCATCGACCGGATTCCCGAAACCGGCGATATCGTGGAGATCCTTACCTCCGCCACTTCCAAAGGCCCCAGCCGTGATTGGCTGAAGATCGTGCGGACCAGCGAGGCTCGCAGTAAGATCCGCCAGTGGTTCAAGAAGGAAAAACGCTCCGAGAATATCGTGGTGGGCCGCGGCGAGGTCATGAAAGAGATCACTCGCTACGGACACCAGCTCACCGATACCGAAAAGTCCGAGATTGCGCTGAATGTGGCACGCCGCATCGGTATGCAGGAGTTGGACGATATGTACAATACCATCGGCTACGGTGGTATGGCGCTGAGCAAGATCGCCGCCAAGCTGCGGGATGAGCACGATCGGTATGTAAAACAGTTGGAAGCCAGCCGTCCCACCGTTCTGGAAGCATCCCAGGTGAAGACGGAAGTAAGACGCCACGCCCATACCGGCGGTATCATTATCGACGGCGAGGCGGGATGTGCGGTGAAGTTTGCCAAGTGCTGCAATCCTTTGCCCGGTGATGAGGTGATCGGCTTTGT
>JAZSCY010000372.1:0-2992 GCA_045530875.1 Eubacteriales bacterium | reverse complement strand
TTTTCCAGGCGGCAAAGCGCTATGGCGACCAATGCGTGGTGCTTTCCGTGGATGTGAAACGGGTGGATGGCGTGTTCCGGGTCTTTGCCAAGGGCGGCCGGGAGAACACCGGCATGGAAGCCATCGACTGGATCCGCCGCTGTGTGGACGCCGGTGCCGGTGAGGTGGTGGTCAACTCCATCGATACCGACGGCGACAAGGGCGGATTCGATCTGGAGATGCTGGACGCAGTATGCCGTGCCGTATCCGTTCCCGTCATCGCCTCCGGCGGTGCGGGATGCATCGGGGATTTCACAAAACTGTTTCAAACCCTCCCCGGCGTGGATGCCGGTCTGGCCGCCTCCATCTTCCACTTTAATGAAGTGGCCATCCCCCACTTGAAAGCGGAACTGATCAAAAACGGCATCCCCATGCGGGCATGATGCCATCGAAAGGATTTTTTTACATGATACAGATAGATTCTCTGAAATTCGACAAGGACGGGCTGATTCCCGCCATCGTAGTGGACAGCATCACAAAGCAGGTGCTCACCCTGGCCTACATGAACCGGGAAAGTCTCACGATCTCCATGGAAAAGGGACTGACGTGCTTCTTCAGCCGCTCCCGTCAAGAACTGTGGCTGAAGGGGGAGACCAGCGGCAATTATCAGCACATCGTATCCATCACCGCGGACTGCGATAACGACGCGCTGGTGATCTCCGTGGAGCCCGATGGTCCCGCCTGCCACACCGGCACCACCTCCTGCTTCACCCATCCCGTATGGCAGGCGGAGGACAAGCAGGACTTTTCCCTGCAGGCGCTGATGACGCTGATCGAGGGCCGCAAGACAGAAAAGAAAGAAGGATCCTACACCACCTATCTCTTTGAGAAAGGCACGGATAAGATCCTGAAAAAGGTGGGCGAGGAGTCCACCGAGGTAATCATCGCCGGCAAGGCGGACGACAAGAAGGAAACCATCTACGAGATCGCCGATCTGACCTATCACCTCTTGGTGCTGATGATCCAGATGGGCATATCCCTGGAGGATATCCACAGAGAACTGGCCTCCCGCCACGTGATCGATCACAAGATCAAGCAGGAGAAGATGACCCAATGATCCGCCAGGATTATCACATGCACACCACCTTCTGCGACGGAAAGAATTCCGCCGAGGAGATGGTGCTGGCCGCCATAGACGCTGGCATGACCCACATCGGCATCACCACCCACTCCTACACGGATTTTGACACCTCCTACTGTATCCCGAAAGAGCGGATCGGGGAATACCGGGCCGAAATCGCCCGTCTGAAGGAAGCCTACCGGGATCGGATCACGGTGCTTTGCGGCATCGAGCAGGATCTGTGGGGCACGGAACCCACCGACGGATACGATTACGTCATCGGCAGTGTCCATTATCTGTGGAGGGGCGACAAATGGTTCTCCACCGATGAAAGCGTGGACGCCCTCATGCGGGCGAAGGACACGTTTTACGGCGGGGACGGCCTTGCCATGGCGGAGGATTACTTCCATTCCGTCGCCCAGATCGGCCGGCTGCACCCCCACATCATCGGCCACTTCGATCTGATCGCAAAATGCAACCGGGACAGCTGCCTCTTTGACGAAAGCGATCCCCGGTATCTGGCCGCCGCTTACCGGGCGGTGGATGCCCTGCTTCCCTTGGGGATTCCCTTTGAGATCAACACGGGCGCCATCTCCCGGGGATATCGGAATGTGGCGTATCCGGCCCCGGCGATCCTATCCTACATCGCCAAAAAGGGCGGACGGGTGATTCTCTCCAGCGACGCCCACAGCACCTCCACCCTTCTGTATCAGTTTGATAAGTGGGAACAGTACGCCCGTGATGCCGGCATCCGGGCGGAGAATATTCTCACATCTCCCCGGTAAAAAACACCGTGTGCCATTCCGCACACGGTGTATTATTTATCCCTCTATGGGATGGGCGTCCATGAGATGGGCGTCCATGAATTCCTTTACGCCCTCCGCCTCAATGGTGAAACACATGGGCAGAACGCCATCAAATCCCTTTTCAAAATGGATGACCATGCCCTCATGCACCGCCTCGCTGTATACCTCTGCATCCGGCTGCATAGCCGCTTCCAGAAAATCCTCAATGACATACCGGATTTTTCGGGTTTCGTCGTAATCGTCATCAAAAGGGGAAACCGCTACGTTGATCACGCGATACGCCTGCGTGTCTGCGGCAAATTCCACATGCAAACGGGCCAATCTTCCCTCGGCTGTCAGCACCATGGTGATGCATCCGCCATTGGGATCCATATATCTGTCCGGATTGGGATTTTCCGTGAAAACAGAGTAATACCTGCCCTCTTTGATGGAGTCAAACTCTCCATCAAACTCGAAGGGCGGATAACCCATCTCCTCATATGCATAATCGATAAATCCGACATAATCCGCGTCGGAGATGAAGGGCATTTGCACCTCTTCCGCAGGAGGGGTCGTATCCTCGGCAGGAGTGGTATCCTCCACGGGCTCCTCCGGGGTGCTGTCCGCATCCGCTACGGGATCCTCAGAGGGAAGATCCGCATCCGGAGTCACCGCAGGATCTTTTCCACAAGAAGCCAGAAGAAGCGTCAGGCACAGAGCCGCGATCCAGAAAATGATCCATTTTCGATTATTCTCCCCTTTCCATCGTATCGCCACTTACGCCGCGGGGGCAAAAGTCACGCTCTTCGCCCACTCAATAAAGTGGGGACGGTACGCCTCGTAATTCTCTTTCTGGCAAGTGAACTGAATCATCCAGAATGCATCGGAGGTTTTGAACATGGTGGTCAGGTACACATAATCCGCATTCTGGGTTTCCACAAAGTAGGTATACTCGATCAGCAGCAAACCGTCCTCCTCCTTCACCTCAGAGGGGGATTTGGAGGTATTGGCCACGCGAACCAGATCCGCATACTCGGCCAGCGTCAGATCCTCCACGCCTGCCGCCAGATCAAATCCCTCACGCAGGGCAAATACGGCGGCGGTGGAT
>JAZSCY010000111.1:0-3135 GCA_045530875.1 Eubacteriales bacterium | reverse complement strand
GGCTCTGATTCAGTTCGTTGAGCCTGCAGCTCCCAAGGCTGAAGAGGAAGCAAAGTAATTTGCGACCTGCTTGATGCATAATAAACCTCCCCATGGTTAGCCATGGGGAGGTTTTGTTTATAAAAGTTTTTGTGGGGTGTGGGGATCTTTTTTCAAAAAGGTCCCCACCGTTCCTTCCTCCCCAGAATAAGCAAACATACCACATTCAAACACGTCATCAGGCAGATCACCAGATCCGCCATCTGCCACATGATCCCCGTAGAGATCACCGAGCCGATCAGAATCGCCCCGGCGGACAGAGTCAGATAGATCCCCTTGGCCACGCGCCCGGGAAGGAAATACCGCAGCGCTTCCATGCCGTAACAGCTTTGGCATACCACGGTGGCAAAGGCGAACAGCACGATGGACAGCCGAAGCAGTATACCGGCCAGCCCCGCCAGCCATGGCCCGCCGATCTGCCCGCTCAGACCGGTAAAGGCGGCCAGGGACAATTCGATCCCATCCAATCCGGTCGTGTCCCGGTAAAGCAGAATCACCAGTGCCGTGAGCGTGCAGAGAAGCACCGTGTCCGCAAACACCTCAAAAATCCCCAAACATCCCTGATGGTGGGCGCTGGGTGTATGGGCGGCGGCGTGGGCGGTGGGAGATGTGCCGCATCCGGCTTCGTTGGAGAAAATCCCCCGGGTGATCCCAAACCGGATCGCCCGGCTGATACCAAAGCCCGCCGCGCCGCTGATTGCCGGCCGGAAATTCCACGCTTCCTCCCAGATCTGCAAAAGAATTCCCGGAAGGTCGCGGAGATTGGCCAGAATGAGAAAGGCGGACAGTGCGACATACAGCACACTCAATGTGGGAATCAGATACAGCGTCAGTCCCGCCACCCGCTGTGTTCCTCCATAGGACGCGGCCACAGCAGGGATGAGAAACAGAATCCCGAACAGAAGGGGCGGCAGGGGTGTGCAGGATACGGCGGAGCGCACCTGGAGAATGTTTCCGGTGAGGAGTGCGTTGACTGCACAAAGCACCGCAAAAATCCCTCCCGCCACACATGCCGCCCGTCGTCCAACAGCGGTGCGGGCGCGGCTTCCGATCCCATCCCGCATGTAGTACATGGCACCGCCGTAAAAGGATGGCTTTCCGTTTTCGGTGCGGATTTTTCGCCAGCGTACCGCCAGAAACACCTCGACGTATTTCACGCTCATGGAAAGCACCGCCCCCAACAGCATCCACAACCCCGCCCCCGCTCCGCCTGCCACAATAGCGGTGGCTACACCGGCGATATTTCCCACGCCCAGGGTGCCCGCCAACGCCAGACTCAGCGCCGCAAAGGGGGACGTTCCCGTGCCGGAGGCGCTTTGGAGCAGAGTGTGGATGTACTTCCCGGGATGGCGGATAAAGAAAAATCGCATACGGATGCCGAACCACAATCCTCCGATCAGAAGCAGAGCCGGAGTGAGGGTGCCGGACAGGAGTGACAGGGCCGTTTCCATGGGTGAAAATCCTCCGTTTGTGTGGGATATTTCATGTATATGTATATCGGAGGCGAAGCATGCCGCTTTAGCACTCATGCCCGGAGAGAGTTAAATCTACCGAAGGAAGTAAATGTTAATTAAATGTGAATATTCAAAAAAAGCCTTGATTTTTCCAAGGAAAAAGGTTAGAATAATACCCGTAGGGTTGGCACTCCAAAAATACGAGTGCTAATTCATGTGAAATAAAAGGAAATATGCGTGCGAGTGAAAATCGCACCGTACAGGAGGTATACTATGACGATTAAGCCTTTGGCAGACCGTGTTGTGGTTTGCGCCGTAGCGGCTGAAGAAACCACCAAGAGCGGCATCGTACTGCCCGGTACTGCACAGGAGAAGCCCCAGGTAGCTGAGGTTGTTGCCGTAGGTCCCGGCGGACTGGTTGACGGCAAGGAAGTTGTTATGACTGTGAAGGTTGGCGACAAGGTAATCACCAGCAAGTACGCCGGCACCGAAGTGAAGTGCGACGGCAAAGAGTACAACATCGTTCGTCAGAGCGATATTCTCGCTATCGTTGAGTAATTGGAGGATTGAATCATGGCAAAAGATCTGCTTTACGGAATTGATGCGCGCAATGCGCTGATCGCAGGCGTAGATAAGCTTGCGGATACGGTAAAAATCACCCTGGGTCCCAAGGGCCGCAACGTGGTTCTGGATAAGAAGTACGGCGCTCCCCTGATCACCAACGACGGCGTTACCATCGCCAAGGAGATCGAGTTGGAGAACGCGGCGGAGAATATGGGCGCGCAGCTGGTTCGCGAAGTGGCTACCAAGACCAACGACGCGGCCGGTGACGGTACCACCACCGCCACTCTGCTGGCACAGGCATTCATCCACGAGGGCATGAAGAACGTGACCGCAGGCGCTAACCCCATGATCGTACGCAAGGGCATCCAGAAGGCGGTAGATCGCGCTGTGGAGGCTCTGAAGGCTAACTCCAAGAAGGTGAACGGCACCGCGGACATCGCTCGCGTTGGTACCGTTTCCTCCGGCGACGAAGTGATCGGTCAGCTGATTGCCGACGCTATGGAGAAGGTAACCGCTGACGGCGTTATCACTGTAGAGGAATCCAAGTCCGCTGAGACCTACTCCGAAGTGGTGGAAGGTATGCAGTTCGACCGTGGCTATCTGTCCCCCTACATGGCTACCGATACCGATAAGATGGAAGCGGTTCTGGACGACGCTCTCATTCTCATCACCGAGAAGAAGATCTCCAATGTGCAGGATATCCTGCCCCTCCTGGAGCAGATCGTACAGGCAGGCAAGAAGCTGCTGATCATCGCTGAGGATGTGGAAGGTGAGGCTCTGACCACCCTCGTGCTGAACAAGCTGCGCGGTACCTTTACCGTGGCCGCTGTAAAAGCTCCCGGTTTCGGTGACAGAAGAAAAGAAATGCTTCGCGACGTGGCTGTTCTTACCGGCGGTGAAGTGATCTGTGACGAACTTGGTCTGGATCTGAAGGACACCACCATGGCACAGCTGGGCCGTGCAAGACAGGTTAAGATCAATAAGGATAACACCATCATCGTTGGCGGCTTCGGTGATGCGGATGAGATCAAGAATCGCATCGCGCAGATCAAGGCCGGCATCGAGAACACCACCTCCG
>JAZSCY010000093.1:0-4194 GCA_045530875.1 Eubacteriales bacterium | reverse complement strand
GGATCGTTTTCAAACATCTCCTCCATACCCTCGAACTCCGCCTTTGCCTCGGCAAATGCCTCATCCCGGGTAGTACGGATCACCTGAGCCACGTTGTCCAGGGAACGGATCTTTTCCTCGATGGCCACGATTTCCTCTTCCGTGGCGTTGTAATTCACAAACACCTCGATCTCGTTGAGCAGACCGAACTGTTCCAGATTGATGTTGATATTGTGTACCAAAAGAGCGAATCCGCCCAGCACCACCAGGCAGCTCATCAGAACGGCCACGGAGGCGAAGGACATAACGCCGTTGCGGAAGATTCCCTTGAATGCCTGGGAGACGAAGTAACCCGAACTGTATCTTCTCATTCGAACATACCTCCCACCCGGTCTTCCGTGATCACGCCGTCCTTCAGAACGACCACACGCTGCTTATAGTAATCCACCAGGCTCTGCTCATGGGTAACCACGAGCACCGTTTTGCCCAGCTTGTTGATCTTCACAAGGAGATTCATGATCTCCAGACTCATCTGGGGATCGATGTTACCGGTAGGCTCGTCCGCCAAAATGATTTTGGGATTGTTGGCGAGGGCACGGGCCAGCGCCACTCTCTGCTGCTCACCGCCAGACAACTCACGGGGGAAGCACTTCTGCTTATCCGCCAAATTGACGGTATTCAAAATCGCCGGCACACGGCGGCGGATCATCTTGTTGGGTGTGCCCACAGCACGCATGGCAAATGCCACGTTTTCATACACGGTCTTATCGGGGAAGAGGCGGAAATCCTGGAATACCACGCCCAATTCCCGGCGATAGTAAGGCACGCGGAAGGAGGACATCTTCGTCAGATCGTAATCTCCCACCTTCAGGCGGCCGGAGGTCAGTTTTTCCTCCCGCAGAAGAAGCTTCATCATGGTGGATTTACCCGCACCAGAGTGACCGATGACGAAGACAAATTCCCCATCCTCTATTTTCAAATTGATCCCGTTCAGGGCATGAGTACCATTGGGATACAATTTTTTCACATTCTTAAATTCAATCATAGGCCCTCCATTTGGCAGAGAAGTGAAAAAATTCCTTTTTTTCCGTATTACACCAATTCATACAAGGAAATGCGTCAGACAATCTGAATGCCTGACGCGTTGCTTAAATGACGTTATATTGGACGAACACGCTCGGCAAAAGTTCCGGACGCACTCAGAATTTCATGGGTTTGGATGTAAGATAGCGTTTTACCATCAAAGCGACCTTGAAGGTGATGGCATGGTCAAACTCACGCAGGTCCAGGCCGGTGAGCTTGCGGATTTTCTCCAGGCGGTACACAAGAGTATTTCTGTGCACAAACAGTTTCCGGGAGGTTTCGGACACATTCAGATTGTTCTCGAAGAAGCACTGGATGGTCATGAGAGTTTCCCGATCCAGAGACTCAAGAGATCCGTTCTTGAAGACCTCCTGCAAGAACATCTCGCACAGGGTGGTAGGCAGCTGATAGATCAGACGGCCGATGCCCAGATTCTCATAGCTTACGATATTCTTCTCGGTGTCGAACACCTTGCCAACCTCAAGGGCAATCTGCGCTTCCTTATAGGAGCGAGCCAGATCCTTGATATTGTCCACAGGCTTACCGATACCGATGGAAACCTTGGTAAAGAACTCGGAATTGAGGGTATCCGCGATGGACTTGGCGATCTTCTCCACTTCCTTCACGGGCGTGTTGGGCTTGATCTCCTTCACGAGCACGATATCCTGCTCGCCCACGCTGATTACGTAATCCTTGTTCTTATCGGGGAAAATATTCTGAACCATATCGTAGGGCAGAACATCGCCCTTGGAATGGAACTTGATCAGGAACACAATGCGCACATCATCGGTGCTGAAATGAAGCTCTTTGCTCTTTATGTAGATATCGGACGGAAGAATGTTGTCCAGAATGATGTTCTTGATAAAGGAACTCTTGTCATACTTCTCGTCGTAAAGATTCTTGATGTTGGCAAAGGTGACGGAAAGGATGGTGGCCACTTTGTCCGCCATCTTATCCTCGCCTTCCACAAAGACAATATACTCCCACTTGGTGCCCGCGCCGATGGGACGGTAGGTAAAGCCGCCGACGGTCACAGAATCCGTGGTGTATGCCAACTCTTCCCGGACGCCCTGACGCATCTCACCGATTTTCACCAATTCACTGCAGGCAATAATAACACCGTTCTCGTCGATCACGCCGGTAACACGGTCAATCGTATCCCTCATCTGATGAATTATGCCCTGGAAAAGACGGCTCGACATATGGCGTCTCCTTTCAACATACAAAAATCTTCGACAATTCCTCGTGTATTGTGTATACTACACTATATTTTACATCATTTTTTGTGGTTTTTCAATAGGATATTTTGTATTTTTTCTAATTTTGACTCACTTTTTTGTGCATTTCCTCACAGATTGACGAAAAACACACCTCACAGGAACCGATGGGATCAGCGGTAGAAAACGTGCACGTACAGGCAGTACACGCCGAAGAGGATGGTCGCTACCACAGAGGCGATGACCAGCGTGCCCACGATCACGTACTTATACACCAGGCATGTGATGAGGCAGAACAGAGCCACGCACAGCATCATAGCCGGGGTAACGTAGTGGCGGGTGATATCCACCTTCTTGACGATCACGAAAATCTGATACGCCACAGCGCAGGCGGTAAGGATACCGAACAGAATGGCCAGGGGAGTCAGCCAATAATTAACGAAAGCCAGCTCCACAATCGCTTCGCTGCGGACAGACAGCAGCGTGGCAATTCCCACCAGGTCAATGGCTGCCATAATCATCAGACGTACGGCAACGATATGGTTCATCTCCTTGCGGGAAATGGATTTTTTCACGGATGTTTTGCTTCTGCGGCTCATATTCTCTTTTGCCATAACCATTTCAGTTGTATCCGTCACACGGGGGTCGGACGGATCCGCTCCTTTTCGTTTATTTATGCGGTATGTTATATTTCAAATGTTCAGAGGCAGGCACAAAAATGCGCTGCGGCGCGGGGAATGCCCGCACGTATCGTAGAATACCACAGTATTATACTATATTCGGAGCGATTTGTCAAATTATTTTATAAGAAAAAGCAAATCTTATACAAAAAAAGCATCCACTTCCCCACTTTTCGCAAAAAATGCCCCGGATCTGCATCCGGGGCGAAAAATATTATTTTTTGACCACGCCGGCATACCAGCCGTTTTCCCGACGGAAGTCTGTCACGGTAAAACCGTTATCGGAAAGAACCGCCACAACCTCCTCGGCGCGCTCTTCGATAATACCGGAGACGATCAAAACGCCGTCCTCCGCCATGTATCTGCCGATATCGGGTGCCATACGGATGATCACATCCGCCACGATGTTGGCCACGCACACGTCGTATTTTCTGTCCGGCACATCCTTCAGAAGATCGGATACGGCGCAGATCACGTTGGCCGTGCCGTTTACTTCTGCGTTTTCCCCGGCGATGCGCACCGCCACGGGATCGATATCGCAGGCAAAGCACTCCGACGCGCCCAATTTGGAGGCGCAGATGGCCAGAATACCGCTGCCGCATCCCACATCCAGAACAGTGGAGCCGTCCTTCACGTAATTCTCCAAGAGCTCCGCGCACAGCCGGGTGGTTTCATGGGTGCCGGTTCCAAAGGCCATACCGGGATCCATCAGCACCGTGATCTCTTCCGGCGCGGGATCGTACGTTTCCCACACAGGCACGATCACCAGTCGCTTGCCGGTCTTGATGGGCTTGTAATACTTTTTCCAGGAATCCGCCCAGTCGTCCTCACAGACACCGCTGCAGGTGACTTCCGCATCGATTCCGCACTCCTCCAGGCGAGCACGGATGTACAATTCCGCCTCCCGGGGAGATTTCTCGTCGGGCACGAATACGGACACCGCCGCGGTGGTGCGATCCTGCTGGAGCAGTTCCTCATCGATGAGATCGCCGTATACGCCGTCCAGATCCTTTTCCACGTCGGAGAAATCCTCGATCATGAGGGCATTATCCACCATGCTCATGACGGCGGTGAGGGTATCCAGATGCTTTCTGTCCGCCGCAGCGCGGATGCAGATCCAGTTCATACCGTCGTAGTTTTCAATCGTTTCGTACTCCATATCCGGCCTCCGTTATTTGAAGAATCGTTTGAAGAAGCTCTCGCGGCCCTTCGTATTGGACTCGCCGCGGCTCTCC
>JAZSCY010000353.1:0-3057 GCA_045530875.1 Eubacteriales bacterium | reverse complement strand
GTGGGTGATCTGGGCGGCACGGTAACCAACGGCATAATCAGTGGGCAGGATCGGGAAGTAAACGTGGACGGAACCATGATGAACCTGATGCAGACCAATGCAGCCATCAATCCCGGCAATTCCGGCGGCGGTCTGTTCAATATGGCCGGCGAGCTGATCGGTATTGTGAACGCGAAATCCTCCGGCACCGGCATTGAGGGTCTGGGGTTTGCCATCCCTGTAAACGATGCGATTGCCATCTCCGAGCAGCTGATGACACAGGGATACGTCAGCGGAAAGCCGTATCTGGGTGTTACCTTCTTTGACGCCACAAGCATTCAGCATGTACTGTATTATAATCTCCCCGGCCTGGGCGTATACGTTGCCAGCATGGAAGAAGGTATGAACGACACCGTATTCCAGGTGCGTGACCGGGTCATCGGTATCGATGGAAACGAAGTCAACAGTGGCACCGATATCGTAAATTATGTGAAATCCAAATCCGTAGGCGACACGATCAAATTCAGCGTGTACAGAAACGGAAAACTGATTGAGGTAGTGGCCACCTGCTACGAATACAACCCCAATCTGCAGTTTGATAAATAATATTAAAGTCCATCGGGCAACCGATGGACTTTTTACTTGAAAAGTGCATGCAAAAAGTGTATAATAGTCAAAGCAAACGAACGGAAAGGAGATTGAGTCATGACACTGATCATCGCGGAAAAACCGTCGCTGGCACGCAACATCGCGGACGGCATCCGGCACAGCGGCGCGGGCGATCCCAAGCGCAGAGACGGATATATAGAAATCGGCGATTACCTGGTTACATGGGCTTTCGGCCATCTCTTCTCCTTATGCGATATTGAGAAATACTCTCCCCAGCCGGACGGATCTACCCGATGGAGCATGATCAATCTTCCCTGCTTCCCCAAGGAGTTCTCCTTTGAATTGCGCAAAAACTCCGATGGATCCGTGGATCCGGGTGTAAAAAAACAGTTTCATCTGATCCGCACCCTGTGCTGCCGGCCCGATGTGGATCGGATCGTAAACGCGGGAGACGCAGATCGGGAGGGCGAGATCATCGTCCGTCTCTGTGTATCCCATGCGATGGAGGGACAGCCCGCGAAACCCCATGCCCGCCTTTGGCTGCCGGACCAGACCCCGGAAACCATATCCCAGGCGCTGACCGAAATGAAGGACGCAAGTGCGTACGATAATCTGGCCAACGAAGGATTGGCACGCACCTACATCGACTGGCTGTACGGCGTGAATCTGACCCGATATGCCACTTTGAAAACCGGAACACTGATGCGCGTTGGCCGTGTCATTATCCCCATCGTCCGGGCCATTTATGACAGAGATCTGGCCATCCGCAATTTTACCCCGGATATATATTATGCCTTGGTCAGCCGTGCCGAAACCAATGGAATTCCGGTGGAATTAACAAGCAAGGAAAAATTCCCCAAAGAGCAGCTGGCGCAGGCACAGGCCATGTGTGATCGGTACAATGCACAACGTGCCGTAGTAACATCTGTGAAGAAGAAAAAGGATATTTTGGCACCGGGCAAGCTGTACTCCTTGTCTAAACTCCAGAATTTCCTTGGTAAGAAATACAAAATGTCCATGTCGGAAAGTCTGGAAATCGTGCAGGGACTGTACGAGCAGGGCTATCTGACCTATCCCCGCACCACTTCGGAATATCTTGCCACCGCGGAAAAAGATAAAATCCGTAAAATCATCGAAAACGGAAAAAAACTGGGATATCCGCTGGTCTTCAAAGAAAGCAAAACCATTTTCGACGACTCAAAAATCGAGTCGCACTCGGCTCTGACACCTACATACAAGATTCCAGGCAAATCCCAACTGACCGAGCGGGAGATGATGGTGTATTCCGCTGTGTTCCGGCGGTTTGCTGCCGTATTCTGTGGGGAGGATTGCGTTGTTCACCGCACGGAAATCAAGATCGCCGTAGGGGATTGCGAGGAATTCACCCTGAAAGGGATGGTTATCGCCGAAAAGGGGTGGATGAAATACGACGATTCCACGCAGAAAGATCGCACACTCCCTCCCCTGAACAAAGGCGACACGGTGCAGATCGATTTCCGTCCGGTGGAAAAGGAAACCTCTCCGCCGAAACATTACACCATCGAGACACTGAATAATTATCTGAAAAATCCTTTCCGTGAGGATAAGGCCAAAGCGGCCGAAGAAAATGCCGACGATACAGAGGAATACCGTGCCATTTTTGAAGGATTGGAGTTGGGCACGGAGGCTACCCGTACCGGCATCATCGATAACGCCCGAAAATCGGGATACATTGAACTAAAAAAGGATGTATACCGCATTTTACCCCCGGGAGAGTTTTTGATCGAGTCTTTGTCCCAGATGGGAATAAGCATGGATAAATACAAAACTGCCGAGGTCGGCCGTTCCCTGAAACGGGTGTTCCGCGGGGAGTCTACGGTAAAAGACAGCCTGGATATTGCACAAAAGGAAATCGCGCAGGTTTTCGCACCGAAGGAGATTTCCCTCGGTGAGGACACAGACATCGGCTTCTTCGGCGACACGGTGGGAGTATGCCCCCTGTGCGGAAAGGAAGTAACCCGCACCAAGCGTGGATACGGATGCCGTGGATACAAGGACGGCTGCAAATTCGGAGTTTTCTCCCCACTCTGCGGCCGCGCGATCCCGAAATCCGCCATGGAAATCCTTTTGCGGGAGGGACGCACACCTATTCTGCACGGATTTGTTTCAAGAAAAAGCGGCAAATCCTTCGACGCAGCCCTGAAACTGGAGAATGGGGAAATCAAGTTCGATTTTTCAAATTAACACGGCATATAAATAATAATCCACCCGCATAGCGGGTGGTATTTCAGTTTCGGGCATAGCCCTAATACTACAGGCTACGCACAAGTGCGTCTTTTATTGGCCTGTCAGCCATGCATTTGTTACGAAACCCCGCTCAAGCGGGACTAAAACCAAGCCTCCCTTGTGTAAAGGGAGGTGGCACGGCTTGCCGTGACGGAGGGATTGTAAAAAGCGATAATCTACACAAAACAATCCCTCAGTCAGCTT
>JAZSCY010000351.1:0-1562 GCA_045530875.1 Eubacteriales bacterium | reverse complement strand
GGCATGCCCGCTTTGTCAAGGCAGTTGTTCCGAGGACGGTTCGCTGTCATCGGTTCGCTGTGATCTGCGGCGACTTTGCACGGAATGCGGCATTGTTTTGACACAAAATAAAAAATCGTCTGAGTGATTCAGACGATTTTTGTTTTATGGCTGTACGCTGTCTCCGATCAGGCCAAAGGGCTGGTTTTGCAGTTCTGTCAAAATCGAGGCGATCTTTTCGTTCACTTCGTTTACCTCCCGGGCAAACCCGGCGGCGGACATACGAAGGACACCGAACCGGACGGCGGACAACTGGATCAGTCCGTCGGAGGTTACAACCCGGACGTTTTCATTCTTTCCAATCTGGGCAATCAACTTTTCGATATACACATCTCCCAATTCCCGCTCTTTGGTATAGACTACGTGGATGTTCTGATAATCAAATCGCTTGCCAGGATTTCCCTCTACCTTATACGCGTCAAACACCAATACCACATTGTATTTGGTGAAGGCACTGTAGTTGGACAGTATCCGCATCAATTCCACCCGGGCCTTTTCCAGATCCGTTTGTGCCAGCGCCTGCAGATCCTCCCAGGCAAAAATCACATTGTACCCATCTACGATCAGCCACTGTTTTTTGGGCGGCGGGGCGTCCGTTTCCTTTTGGGAATGCTCTGCCTGAATAGCCGGCGGTTTATAGGATGGCCGTTTGATGGGGCCGAACTCCCGCATCATGATGGCCTCCAGTTCCTTATCGTCCAGATGCAGATTCCGGTGAATGATGCGGGGAGAGATCTCCTCGCTTTCGGTTTTCAGACAGCTGTCCAGATGCATATATTCCGTTACACGATCCCATTTGACAGCAAATCCGCCGCCATGGGCACAAAAGACGGAGTCCGGCGTATTCTCCACATCGCCCGCGGGATCATAGGCATACTGTGCGATGATTTCCTCCGCGTTATGGCAAACATCGTATCCATCTGCCTCATAGCTGAGACGTCCCCGGCCCTTGGTAAAGGATGCCACCACCGCCGCATAATCGTTCATGGCGGTGACCGGCGCACGGCCACGGAGAACGGCCATATCACCGGCGTCGTCCATCGGCTCAATCGTGCCGAAACGGCATCGGATATCATGGATGGCGTGACCGATCATCTCCCGGGGAAGTTCCAGTCGGAAGCGGTAATAAGGCTCCAGAAGAACGGATTTTGCCTGCATCAGACCGTGGCGGACGGCCCGGTACGTTGCCTGCCGGAAATCCCCGCCCTCCGTATGCTTGATATGAGCCCGGCCGGCCGCCAGGGTGATCCGCATATCCGTGATCGGTGATCCTGTCAGAACGCCCACGTGCTGTTTTTCCGCCAGGTGAGTCAACACCACACGCTGCCAATTCCGATCCAGCGCATTCTCACTGCACAACGAGCGGAACACCATTCCGCTGCCCCGCGGCAAGGGTTCCAGAATCAGATGCACCTCGGCATAGTGGCGAAAGGGCTCGTAATGGCCCACGCCCTCCACGGTGTCGCTCAAAGTTTACTTATACAAAACCTCCCCCGAATCGATATCCGCACGCACATCAAACC
>JAZSCY010000107.1:0-2942 GCA_045530875.1 Eubacteriales bacterium | reverse complement strand
GCGGAAGGAGTCCAATCCTGCTCGCACTCAACAAATGCAGTCAGCGCAGCAAATGCATCCTCCTCAGGGATCTGAGGCAGGCACAGACGCTCAGCGGAATTGTTCAGACGGCGGATATTCTCCATGGGACGGAACAACTGCACAGTACCGACCGCACGGCGATAGGCCTTCAGTCCTTCAAAAATTTCCGAACCGTAATGAAGAACGGTGGAGGCAGGATGGCGCGCAAGGGGAGCAAAGGGGACGATTCTGGCATTATACCAGCCCTTTTCCGTATTGTAGTCCATAATAAACATGTGATCGGTAAAGATCTTACCGAATCCGAGAGCACTGCTGTCCGGCTTTTCCTTCGGGCAGGTGGTTTTTGTGATAGTAATATTCATCTCATCAACCTCCAATATATTCTGCGCCCAACTTGAGGGCCTTTCTGTTCGCATCCAGCATATCGGCACGCTTAGCGGACACAACCTTAGCCAATGCGGCCTCAATGCTATCATCGCCGAAATCATTCAACTCAGAGAGCATTTTGCCCACAATGATCATGTTGGCAAGGGTAGGAATACCATTCTCACCAGCCATGCGGGTAGCGGGAATATAGACAACCTTTACGTCGTCTCTTGTCACCTTGCGCTCGATCAGCGTAGAATCCGCCAGAATCAATCCGCCGGAAACGACAGTGGATTCATACTTATCGAGGGACGGCAGATTCATTGCCACCAGCACATCCGGTGCGGATACGATGGGAGATCCTACCGCATCATCGCTGACAATAACGCTGCAGCTGGCTGTACCGCCGCGCATTTCGGGGCCGTAGGAAGGAAGCCAGCTTACCTGCTTGCCGTCGATCAGTCCCTTATAGGCAAGGAATTTTCCGGCAAACAGAATGCCCTGTCCGCCGAATCCGGAAAACAAAAACTGCTTGGTGCTCATTTGTCCTGTACCTCCTGTGCCGATCTATCTTTATACACACCGAGAGGATAGTACGGGATCATACGCTCGTCGATCCACTCAAGTGCGGCTTTCGGAGTCATGCCCCAGTTGGTGGGACAGGAAGAAAGCACCTCAATCAGGGAGAATCCCTTTCCGTCGATCTGGTTCTGGAAAGCCTTTTTGATGGCCTTCTTCGCCTGACGGATATTCTTTACGTTGTTTACGGTAACACGCTCCAGATACTCAGGTCCATCCAACTCGGACAGCATCTCGCAAACGCGGATCGGGAAGCCACACTGCTTCACATCACGTCCGTAAGGGGAAGTCTGGGTCACCTGGCCGGGCAAGGAGGTGGGAGCCATCTGGCCGCCGGTCATACCGTAGATTGCATTATTGATGAAGATGATGGTGATATTCTCGTTTCTGGCAGCGGCATGAACCGTTTCCGCCATACCGATGGATGCCAGATCGCCGTCACCCTGATAGGTAAACACGATATGGTTCTCGGGATCGGAACGCTTAACGCCGGTAGCTACAGCCGGTGCACGTCCGTGAGCCGCCTCGATCATATCACAGGCAAAATAGTTATATGCCATAACGGAGCAGCCAACGGGCGCCACGCCGATGGTCTTTCCTTCGATGCCCAACTCATCGATCACCTCGGCTACCAGACGGTGAACAATACCGTGGGTACAGCCGGGGCAATAATGCATAGGCGCATCTGTCAGCGCATGGGGTTTATCAAATACGACTGCCATTACTTAGCACCTCCGTTTGCAATCTCTTTAATGGCCTCCAGAACCTGCTCGGGGGAGGGGATCATACCGCCGACGCGGTTGCACAGGGTCACCGGCACCTTGCAGTCGGTGGCCAGACGCACGTCCTCGATCATCTGTCCCATGGACAACTCCACAGACAGGAACGCTTTGGCGGTCTTTGCCGCCTTAGCAAAGGGCGCTTTGGGGAAGGGCCACAGTGTGATGGGACGGATAAGGCCCACCTTGATGCCCTGCTTGCGGGCCTCGTTGATGGCGTTCTTAGATACGCGGGCGGCGATGCCGAAGGCGGCCACCACGATATCTGCATCCTCTACCATATACTCCTCGTACATGGCCTCGTTTTCCTCGATGTAGGCATACCGCTCGTACCGCTCGAAGTTGGTCTTTTCCAGTTCCTCCGGGGAGAGGTACAGGGAGTTGACGATGTTGTGCTCCCGTGCCATCTTGGTACCGGTGGTCGCCCAAGGCTTCTCCACCTTTTCACCCTCGGCAAAATCCAGAGACACAGGCTCCATCATCTGACCCATGGTGCCGTCTGCCAGGATCATGGCGGTCATGCGATACTTATCCGCCAGGTCAAAGCCCTTGACGGTCAGCTCCGCCATCTCCTGCACGGAGGCGGGAGCCAGCACGATCATGCGGAAGTCGCCGTGTCCGCCGGCGCGGGTTGCTTGGAAGTAGTCGGACTGGCTGGGCTGGATACCGCCCAGACCGGGACCGCCACGCTGGACGTTAATCACCAGCGCGGGCAGATCAGCGCCCGCCAGATAGGACAGACCCTCGCTCTTGAGCGCAATTCCGGGGCTGGAGGAGGAGGTCATCACCCGCTTGCCGGTGGAGGATACGCCGTATACCATGTTGATCGCGGCGATCTCGCTCTCCGCCTGCAGGAAGGTGCCGCCGATCTTGGGCATCTTCTTGGCCATGTAAGCGGCGATCTCCGTCTGAGGGGTGATGGGGTAGCCGAAGTAGTGCCGGCAACCGGCTAAGATAGCTGCCTCGGCAATGGCTTCGTTGCCTTTCATCAATACCTTATCTGCCATATGTAGTCACCTTACCTTTCCACCTTGATCACGCAGTCCGGGCACATCATCGCACAGGAAGCACAGCCTACGCAGGCGGCCTCGTCGGTGATCACCGCAGGGTGGTGACCTTTTTTGTTGATCTGGTCCTTGGCCAACGTCAGCAGGTTCTTGGGGCAGGCGGCAACGCACAGCCCGCAGCCGATGCAGT
>JAZSCY010000105.1:0-8605 GCA_045530875.1 Eubacteriales bacterium | reverse complement strand
ACGCTCCAGCGTATGGGCATATTTCACGGGATCCCCACCGCTGACGGCGGCCAGCATAGCGATCGGTGTAACGGAAATCCGCTTATTGATGATCGGAATGCCGTACATGTGCTCGATATCCTCACCCGTAGCCACCAGTTTTTCCGCCAGTCGGGTGATCTTATCGTATACCTTGGCACAGCTGCGATCGATATCGGAATCCGCACAGTCCAGAAGAGACATGCCCATGGTTATAGTGCGGATGTCCAGGTTTTCTTCCTGAATCATGGTGATGGTTTCCATGATGTCGCGTATATTCAGCATAATATCCTCCGAATGCAGGTCGTTATCAGATGCGGTGCATGGAATTGAAGATATCCTCATGCATGACGTGAATGACCATGCCGATCTCCTCGCCCAAAGCGTTCATCTTTTTGGTCAGCGCATCAAAATCCACCGAAATATCGGTGATATCCACCAGCATGACCATGACAAACATGTTCTGCAAAACGGACTGGGTAACGTCCACGATGTTGGCGTTGCACTCAGCACAAGCACCGCTGACACGGTTCAGGATACCAACACGGTCCTGGCCCACAACAGAAATAATTGCTCTCATAATTCTATACTCCTTGATGATCCGGATTACGAATCCGTATTACTGATTATCGCTCTCAACAACGGCATTGTCCACCAGGAAATCAAACAGTCTCTGGAATTCCAGGGTCTGACGCAGATCGTCATCGGTAGCCTCGTTATACTCCAGAAGCTCTTTTACAGAATCAAAGCCGCGCTCTGTGGCAAACTTCTGTGCCTCCTCCTCGTAAGCGGCGCCTTCGAGAACGAGATTTTCCTGACGGAGAATGTAGTTGCCGATCAGTTCTTCCTTCACAACGCTCTTGGCGATCTCTTCCACTTCCGCGTACAACTCAGCCTCTGTTGTTCCCTCGGAAAGTTCCAGGAACTGAGACAGCGTCATATTGGCGTTCTTTGCCGCCGTGGTATAGGGCTCCAGATAGCTGTTGTAGACATCGTTGTATTCCTTTTCCGGGTAGGAGAGGATCTCCGTTGTTTCCAGAACGTGCGTCCACACCTGATCAAGAGTATAGTACCAGGCATTGGAATCAAGCTGCTGCTGGATGGAGTCACGCAAAGCCACTTCAAACTCCGCTACGGTAGCGTAGCCGTAATATTCCTGCACAAAGGTATCGGTGTACTCGGGCAGAATCTGTTTATACACCGCATTGATCTTTACATCAAAGCGTACCGGTTTTCCGGAGAGATCCGGATTCATGGTGTACGGATCGGGGAAAGCGATATCGAGAACCACCGTCTCGCCCTTCTTTGCGCCGATCAATCCTTCTTCAAATCCGGCGATAAAGCTGCCGGTGCCGATGGTCAGAGAATGTCCGGTGGCGGAGCCGCCCTCAAACACTTCTCCATCCATATAACCGGTAAAGTCAATATTCACCTGGTCACCGCTTGCGATGGCATCGGTTTTTTCCTCAAGCTTGGCATAATTGGATAGAGCCATCTTGATCTGCTCCTGCACCACTTCATCGGTCACGGAGTAGCCGTATGCCTCCACACTTACGCCCTTGTATTCGCCGAGCTTCACATACTCACTCAAATCGTAATCGTACTGCTTATAAGAAACGGTATCTTCTTTTTTACCGCATCCGCTCAGCAGAACACACGCTGCCATAGTCACAGCCAAAGCTGCGCTGAAAATTCTTCTCATCTGTTTCATAACATCCTCATATTTTATCGGTGCACAGCACCTTTGATAGACAAATATTCGTTCTTGTTTCCCAGCCACAAGAGCAGCAAACGGGCCGTCAGCCACACAACCACACCCTGCACGGCGATCAGATCCAGATAGGTAACCACCATACCGCTGATCTGGTCAGAACTCAGCCTGAAAGCATAGTCGGACAAATACCGGACCGTATAACTCGCCTCCATCAGCAAATACGCGGCCAGATGGACACCTGCCATAACTCGCACCACCCAGGCGGGATTCCGGGTATATTTGGCTTTATGAGCCACAACATACGAAAGCCAGATAAAGCCCCATTCCACCAAAAAGGTGACGGTATTCAGCAAAAGAGCCAACACCGCAGCCCCACCGGACACGGCACCGCTGCACACATCCAGAAGAAGGGCGGATGCGGCATCCGCGAAAGCAATCAGACAAAAAATCCATGCCGTACCGATACGCAGTCGTTTCGCGGGAGAATTGGCGGCCAAAATTACACCGGCCACCGCCACACCGACGGACATAGCCAGAAATACCTGCCGCAGTATGTAAAGAACATCCGGAAGCACCCCGTCCATATACAGAATGTCCGTTGCCGCGGTGGTATAGGCCACAGAGGAAAGACGCGATGCCGCTCGCAAAATCACACAAATAAACAGACTAAGGGCAGACACACGCCCCGCCGAGATTTTGGATCGCACGATACATTCCTCCTTCTGCATAACCGCACACACTCGCATACCTATTTATTATAGCATAGGATACGGAAAAATGGTATAGTTTCTGCAAAATTATTCTGAACAAAATAAAAATCTGTTGTAACTGCCACGTAATTCACATATACATGTCCTGTAATGAAATACAAAGGAGATACATCATGCACGATACTCACAACGACATTTTTCCCGACGCGAGCCGTTCCCTTCTGGATTTCCCATGCCCCATGAATCACGATGCCATGATGCGATGCCTGGATCTGTTCATTCAGCGGTACGATTTTCTGTCTGTCTATTCCATGGGCGCCTCCCTTCTCGGGAAAGAAATCCCCATGGTGCGAATCGGAAACGAAAAAGCTGCCCGATCGGTGTTGTACGTGGGATCCCATCACGGAATGGAATGGATTACTACAATCCTGCTCCTTCGCTTCATCAACGAATACTGCGAATACTATAAAGGACACCGCCGCATCTTCAATATCAATCCAGAATATCTGTTCCGCTCCCGGCTGATCTGCATTGTCCCCATGCTCAACCCCGACGGAGTGAATCTGCAGATCCACGGTGCCGACGGCGTGCCATTTCGGGACAAACTGATCGAGATGAATCGAGGCAGCACAGATTTTTCCCATTGGCAGGCCAACGGCCGGGGCGTAGATCTGAATCACAATTACAACGCAGGCTTCGCAGAATACAAGGAATTGGAACGGGCATCGGATATTTTGGGTGGAGCACCTACCCGCTTCAGCGGTGAGTATCCGGAATCTGAGCCGGAGGTGGGGGCGCTTGCCAATTATCTCCGATTTGATGACAGCATAAAACTGATCCTAACTCTGCACACCCAGGGCGAGGAGATCTATTACTCCTCCGGCGGCATATGCCCGCCCAAATCCAAGAATATCGCAAGGCTTCTGTCCCGTATGAGCGGATATGCCCTCTCGGAAACGCAAGGCATGGCTGCATATGGCGGTCTGAGCGATTGGGCCATTCGGGAACTGCATTTGCCCTCCTTTACCGTAGAATGCGGGAAAGGGGTAAATCCCTTGCCGCTGCAAAGCAATTTCAGCATATACACCGCCATCCGGGAAATGCTGTTCACCGCCCCGATTCTCGTGTAGGATATTTTTATACAAGAATGGAGTGGCACAGGGAACCTCCCCAACTACGTAACAATAGGAGCAGAGGGATAAACCTCTGCTCCTTACCTGTTAGATTGGCCTTTATTATTCTTTACAAAATCCCATCATCTGCTCTGCAAGAGGGGTCATTGAGCGGCTGTATCTTCATTACGCAAAGAATGAAAACAAAACCGCTATGGCTGCAAACAGATATTTCCACAGGGATATTTTGAATTCTGCATACTCTCCCATATGCTGATATTTCCACCGGATTGCATCGGGCAAACTACGCTGAAAAATAGATACAACAATAGAAATCAGCAAAAGACCTATCATCCCGAGCAACAGTGGGGATATGGGCGGTCTTACTATCGCTACGCGCACAATACATACGATGGAACACAAAAGCGGAAACCATGTGGTTTTCCCAAAATACATCCAATAGTACTTATTGAGTATAATGTGCTCTTTTTCGGCATGTACAATCGGCTCATACGTTAGTGTCGTACGGCAGATGGGGCATTCGTTGTCAGCGTTAACCGTCATTTTACAAGTCGGACATTGTTTCATTTCCACGCCTCCTTCTAAATTTGTCGGAAGGAATCATTTACTGTATCTCCACGGTAATAACAGCGATTTCACCGCCAATGGATACCAAAAAGGTATTGCCGTCCATAAACGCATGATGG
Source organism: Eubacteriales bacterium (assembly GCA_045530875.1). Classification (GTDB taxonomy): domain Bacteria; phylum Bacillota; class Clostridia; order Oscillospirales; family CAG-272; genus SIG701. The sequence goes on along the minus strand of JAZSCY010000105.1, from coordinate 4,344 downwards.
AATCCTCTGTACGCTGTGCCCCAGGTGGGCCATCTCACTGTATCAAAGGCAATCGTCGGCGGCAAAACAACGGTGCCGTCCTGCGCAATGAGACCCATTTTGTTGTCTTTTTCGATCAAAGCCAGACCGCCGAAGAAGTAGCTGATACTGTCGTAACCGTCGCTCAACCGTTTGCCGTCTGCGTCATGAAGATACTGGACATACGCCCCGGGTTCCCCCTCCTGCACCACATCCGTTGTGCCGCGGATGGAGTCTGTGGCGGGAAGGATGTTGTATTCGTTGCCCTTTATATCGATTCCCACCCACGTTCCATCCTCTTTTTGCGCCATGGCATATCCTAGGCTGAAGACAATATTCTTTGAAATGTATTGGGCCGTGGTGATTGCTTTTCCGGCATTGTCCATAAGGCCGTACAGGGTAGCTCCGTTGGCATTTGCGTCGCCGGCATAGATATAGATCCCGTCGCCGGCATAATATTCCGCTCCGATATTGGAGGGTTTTACCTCTTTTGTGCTGTTCGGCACAAATGTGTAATCGTCATTGACAATCCGGCCGTTTCTGTCCACAAGGAATGTCTTTCCACCACTTTCCATACAAATTTTTACCCTGAAATAGCCTCCTGGTTTGTATTGAAAATTCATCTGGTAATATACCGATGTTGTGGGGATTCCGGTAAAATGGGGAGTGTGAACGGTAATCGTCTTCCCTGCATAATGGCAAACAATCGGAGCGGAAAATGCATCTTTGTCGGCGACGTTTTCCAACTCGACATCTAAGTCGGCAAACGGATAGGACAAGGTAGGGGTATAGGTGTATTTATCAACGAATGCCCTCACATCGTCCGTGGTGACGTCGGCATACTCATCGGCACTGCTGCAGTACAGACGGATGTACATAGGTGTCCCGGTCAACTTGCCATCGCCGATCAGCAGATAGAATGTATCATCGATATCGTATCGGCAGACATGCAAGCCCGACCCCACATCCCGGCAGGCATATCCGGCAAAATCCTCCCAGGTGAGGTTTTCCCCTTTGGCGGAGAGCGAGATCACGTCGGTGAGGGTGAGTGGTGTTTTGTTTTTCGAAGGCTCCGGTTCACCGAAGGGAAACAAAACTTTTTTGTTATCGTTGATGAACTTCTCCACAACATCATACCCATTTCGGATGTCAATATGCTTGACACCGTCTCCTTGCTCCGCTTGCGCGCAAAGGTTTATCTGCATCGGCACGCCGTGCATGCTTCCACCCGTGATCTCAAGCCAGAATATACCATCAATCTCATAAATGCATCTAAACATGCCGACTCCCTCGTCAGTATAGGCATATCCGGCAAAATCCTCCCAAGTGAGCGCTGTCTGTTTTTGGGAAAGCGTTAAAACATCTTCGATCGTGAGCTTCTTTTCCCCGTTCATTGCTCCCGGCTGTTTCTTTGTGGTGAAGATGATCTCTTTTTCGGAGCCTACCGAGTACTCATAGATTGTCAGTTTATATCCATCACTGTCCTTCATCGGCTCAATCACCGCTTTGGATGTCACCCCGGCATACAGTTCACCCGTATCCCGATAAAGTTCAACCGTATAGTGTGCGGATTTGCTATCGGCTTTCTCGAGGATAAAGTGATTTCCGAAACGCATGGTACCCCAATCTCCTGTGATCAAGTCATACCACATCGGCTCACCAGCGGGTACAAGAACCGTATTCACAGGTTCTGCATTTTCCGTTGTCGGCTGAAGCCCGGGTTGATATACTTCTATTGTGGTTATTGTGGTGTTATTTTCAAGATACGTGATATATGCACGCTCGAAATACCAATCGTGTTCATCGATTGAGAGGGCCGATTCATTCAACGGATCCGTCAAAAAACACACTGCCGCGACGGCACAGGCAATCACGGCCAGCACAATGATCCAGAATGCCGGCTTCTTATAATTCAGAACGGATCGAATTCTCTCTTTTACCCCCGTCTCACCAAAAGCCAGAGGACAGGCTGTGATCAACCTCCGGCTGACACTGCATTCCAGCAGTGCCTCGGAGTAATCCGCCCGCTCCACCTCGTTCATACCGCGTACCACCCGCTCATCACACGCCATCTCAATATCCCGACACAAAAGGATATAAGAAAGCCATATCAGGGGATTGAACCAATGCACGGCGAGCAACAAAAACCCAAAGGGTTTCCAAAGATGATCCCGCCGGCGGAGGTGGGCTTCCTCATGGGCGATCACGTAACTCATACTGACCGCATCCATATTTTCAGGAAGATAGATACGTGGCCGGAAAAATCCGAGAACGAACGGCGAGGCCACCGATTCGCTAATGTAGATATTGTCGCGGAATAATTTTGCGCTACGGACACGCCGGAGGACGCACAGATAACTGACAAGCATATAGGCAAGCATTCCTGCCACCCCGGATAGCCATAGGCAACACATTACGAAGGGGAGGCTGACATTGCGCCGAATGCCCGCAGGCGGATCCAGAGGATAATAATGAACGGTGTCATCCGGCCCTATCGCGGGATCAGCCGATGTATCCACAGGAAGCCGTTCCGGGGCAACGCTGTCAAACCACATATTCTCTTCCTCAATGGGCGCATCTTCCGTGACCCATTCCCTCTCCGGCATCAGGCTGAGTTGGGTTTCGGGGGCAAACGGACAGATCAGGCGGACGGCAACCAATCCCCAAAGCAGGACGGACACCCACTTCGGTGCCCTGCGAAAAACAAGGCGGAGCAGCAACACCACAAGCACGAGAATACTGGCGGAGATACTCATATTCAGAATTGTATAGAACAGCTCCGTCATTTTGCTCCTCCTTTTCTTGCCCGATCAATCATCTTCTGAAGCGCATCCAGATCGTTATCCGAAAGTTTTTGCTTTTTGGTGAATGCGGCAAAAAATGCGGGGAGGGATCCCTCAAACTTTTCCTCCACAAATCCGTCAATCTCCGCCGATTGCGCTTCCTCCTTGGTAATCAGTGAGGTGATGACGCTGTTCTCGTTTTTCAGCACGCCACGGTCACAGAGCCGTTTGACTACGGTATACGTTGTGGTGGTCTTCCAACCGAGCTCCTCCTCGCAAAGCCTTGCCAGATCGGCCCGGCTTATCGGTTCATGCTCCCACAATATGAGGCAGAATCGGTATTCCTTTTCAAAAATTTTCGGAGTTTCCATATTTGCGTTGCCTTTCTAATGGATTAGAATCTACAATCATTCTAACAGATTAGAATCGCTTTGTCAACACCTAAAAGAAAAAATATCCAGATCGAAGCATATCACAAGATCGGTTTCCATAAAACAACACGCCTGCTATATGGCAGGCGTGTTGTGTGATTGATTATTTCTTTACCAACGCAAAGGAAATACTTACTCCGTCCAGGCCGGTCATATTGATGGTCACGGTGGTCTTGCCACCGTCTGTGGAAACGCTCACCACGCGGTCACACGTTCCGGACAAGGAGTAACTGCCATCCAGAACGACGGTATGCTCACCGCTTATCTTCATGGTGGGATCACTGATAGCGATCTGCTTGCCATTCTCCGTATCCTTCACCAGCATGGTGCAGGCAAAATCGGGGGTGATGCCCTCAAATTCCACGGCTTCCCAGAACACGATTCCGGTCATGCCCAGCTTGTTCTCGCGGACTGCCTGAATCTGTTTGGTGTTGGCGAGGATCTCCACATCGGGATTTTCGTAGTACGCCTTACCCTCTTCCTGGGATGCCAGGGGCAGGATGATGTAAGAGTAGGTATCCTCCGTGGGATTCACGCCGTGGTCAAAGAAGATCTCCGCAAACTTATATCCGGAGTTGGTGGCGATTTTCACCGTCAGATCCTGCTTCTCCGGGAACACGATGGATCCGTACTGGGAGATATACGCATATTTCACGCCATTCACCAGAGTATCCTGCGTGTACGTTACACCGTCCGCATCGTCGTTCAGATACATCTTGATCGCGCTGTTGGCCAGCTTCTGATTCTCCACCGTGGTGATCACGCCTTTATCTTTGGTGCTGTTTATATCCGCACCCAGCATCACGTACTCATTATCGAAGAAAAAATAGGATTTTTTGGCCACCAGATCGGACTCAAAATCCCGGTTTTTGTTATCATACTGGAAGGCAGCCACCGCAAACTCATCCAGCTGCACGCCTCCCACAAAATCGGTTTCGTTGAAGGTATGGGCATTGTTTTTCGGGTCGCCCTTTCTTGTGTCCACCGTCGTGCCGGCCAGACGGTACCGGTTTCCGTACTGGTGGAACACATCGTCATACTGAACGCCAACATCCGTATACACATACAGCATACCTGCACCGGTATACCACGCGGTGCAGTTCTCCATATTA
>JAZSCY010000231.1:0-1748 GCA_045530875.1 Eubacteriales bacterium | reverse complement strand
GGTGCCCTCCTCCTCAATGCCGCCGATGACCAGCGCCTGATATTCCCGCCTCATGGAGTGATCCGCCAGCTGAGCCGCCAGGGCCAGATGGGCACGATCGTTCTTCGCCGCGGCAATCAGACCGGTGGTGTCCCGATCGATCCGATGGACGATGCCGGGCCGCGCCACACCGCCGATGCCGGATAGAGAATCGCCGCAGTGATAGAGAAGGGCGGACACCATAGTCCCGTGCTCGTGTCCCGGTGCGGGGTGAACCACCATCCCCTTGGGTTTATTGATAACGATTACGTCGTCGTCCTCGTAGATGATGTCCAGCGGGATATTCTCCGGCTGGGCCTCCGCCGGCACGATCTCCGGCAGAAGAATCTGCACCGTATCTCCCGCGCGGAGAACGGTTTTTTTCGTGATGGGCGTGCCGTCTCGCGTTACAGATCCGGACTCCATCAGACGCGCAAGGGCGGATCGGGAAAACTCCGTCCGATCGGCCAGCGCTGCGTCCGCCCGCTTACCGTCGCCGTCGTTGTCGATTTGGCAGAGCAGGATGTTGTCAGAGAAAATATCGTCCTCCCGCATCATGCCGCATCCTCGGCTTTCTTCGGGCGGGCTTCATACAAAAGAACGTAGAGGATGAACAGCCCGCATCCTACGCAGACAAAAATATCCGCCACGTTGAATACGTATTTCCAGAAGGGAATGCACCGCACGTCCACGAAATCCACCACAAATCCCCGACCGATCCGGTCGATCATATTGCCGATGCCGCCGCCCACAATGAAAGCGACGGAGGTGATTTCCAAAGGATGTTTTGCCTTCGTCAGAACGATGTAGGCGATCATGCCGCCCAAAGCCACGGTGGAGATCACAAGGAACACCCATCTCTGATCCTTCAACATGCCGAAGGCAGCACCGGTGTTCTCCACATAGGTCAGATGGAACACATCCTTCCACAAGGGAAAGGTATCCACGGGGGACAGATAGCGCAGCGCAAGAATTTTTGTAATCTGGTCCAGCAGGATCACACCTGCCGTCAAAAGAAAGAATAAAAGCATGTGTACCTCAGTATCCGCATCAGTTGTCGGAGTCACCGCCGATCAGCCGGCTGAGAAAGCCCCGCTTTTTCGGTGCCTCGTTTTCCACGAAGGAGAATTCTTCCTCCTCGGAGGGCTTTTTGGCGGTTTTTTTGGAATCAAAGGTTTCAAATTCCACGCTGAATGCCCGGCGCAGATTCTGCAGAAGAAGGGCATCGTCCTCGTCTGCATCCTCGTTCTTTTCCGTATCCTCGTCTGCGTCGATGGGTGTATCCTCATCGGCATCCTCTATCCGGGGGATCTCATCCACCGGTACAGGATCGGTATCCGTGGGGAGAATCAGCGTGTATCCGGTATCCAGGGTATCCTCGCATATGGTGTCGGTGTAATCCGTAAAGAGAGCGTCGCCTCCGATAATTTCGGCAATTTCCCGATGAATATCGTCCGTGTCGTCCTCCGCCTCGAACAGATTGAGCTGTTCGATTTCCTCCTCGGCGGGAGCGTCTTCGAATTCTTCAATCTCCTCCACAGCGGGAGCGTCTTCGAATTCTTCAACCTCTTCCACAGCAGGATCGTCTTCGAATTCTTCAATCTTTTCCACAGCGGGAGCATCTTCGAATTCTTCAATCTCTTCCACAGCGGGAGCGTCTTCGAATTCTTCAACCTCTTCCACAGCGGGAGCGTCTTCGAATTCTTCAACCTCTTCCACAGCGGGAGCGT
>JAZSCY010000322.1:0-9204 GCA_045530875.1 Eubacteriales bacterium | reverse complement strand
GGAATGATGGCGGCCCGGAGGCGGATGGGTGCATACTGCTTGGCGTATTGGATGGCATGACCGCATTCGTGGGCGGCCACACCGATGGCGGCGATGGATGTGCTGTCCCGTACCGTGTCGGACAGCCGAATCACGCCGGATTGGGGGTCGAAATGATCCGTCAGATCTCCCGCGATGGGCTCGATGCGGATGTGAGACAGCCCGTTGGCATCCAGAATACGCCGTGCGGCCTGGGATGCCGTAATGCCGGAGTCGGATGTTACCTTGGCGTAGCGGGCGTAGGTGATTTTGACTGCCGCGCTGGCAATCAAAGTCAGAATCAGCGCCGGGAGAATGTACAGCATATCGTAGTAAAGCATAAAAACTCCTTTCGGTACAGGTATTCTTTCCGGAATGCGGTTTTGTTATCCGCGGGGGGAATGGGCATCTTGATTTTCATCGGGAGGGAGTTTGATCATTCTCCTGAAAAACCAAAATCCCCCGTCTTTCGACGAGGGATTTTTTGGAGCTGCTACCGGGATTCGGACCCGGGACCTCATCCTTACCAAGGATGTGCTCTGCCAGCTGAGCCATAGCAGCACTTACAGCGTGATATAGTATAACAGATATCCGCTCGTTTGTCAAGAGGATTTTTGAAAAATCCGAAAAAGAAATATTTGTGTCGGCCGGGGCCGGAATCGAGCAAAAGAGAGCAGGTCTGTAAGCCGGGTTTTGTCGGGAACTGTCATCTATCTCGACGGTACGTTGCCGCACCGCTCATGCCACCCGCGCGCACGGCGGCCGGGCAAGCCTGGCGCGCATACGGTGTTGCTTCGGATAGGGTTTACAGCGCCCCCATGTTACCATGGGGCCGGGTGAGCTCTTACCTCGCCTTTCCACCCTTACCGATCCGAAGATCGGCGGTATATCTCTGTTGCACTATCCCGGGAGTCGCCTCCGGCGGACGTTATCCGTTATCCTGCCCTGTGAAGCCCGGACTTTCCTCATACCGCGACCTTTCGGCATAACGGTACGCGACAGTTCAACCTGCTCGTTTGTGATTATACAACAAAGCGGAGACGGTGTCAAGAAAATCTTTTTGCAAAGGTGCAAAAAACACTTGCAATCTTTTGGAAAATCCTTTATACTATGGATAGGAAAAACCGTGCCTAAGGGGTGGCTTTGTGAAAAAATGCGAAAAATGTGGCACGCCGCAGAAAGATTCTTCTTCTGGCGGGGATCGATACCGCTTTCCCCAAAGTCGCCTGGACACTGGAAAAGTGGCGGGTGGAGATGCGGTATCATGTGGATAATCTGGAACCGTCGGACTGGTATCTCATCACCCGCAAGATCATCAACGTGGTTTTCCCCATACTTGCTTATATGGCACTGTTGTTTGTGCTGATAAATACATAAATTCATACACCGGAAAGGATACTGTTATGGAAAAAATGAAGATTGGCATCATTGGCTGCGGCCGTATCGCCCGGGCGGCTCATATCCCGTCCTATTTGAAATGCGAGGATGTGGAAATTAAATATTTCTGCGACATCATCCCCGAAAAGGCGCAGGACTGCGTGGAAAAGTACAATACCGGCATCGCTGTGGCGGATTATCACGACGTAATCTCCGATCCTGAAGTGGTGGCCGTGTCTATCTGTACCCCCAATATGGCCCATAAGTTCATCTCCATCGATGCTCTCCGCGCCGGCAAGCACGTTCTGTGTGAGAAGCCTGCCGCCCGTGTGTATTCCGAGGCATTGGAAATGCAAGAGGCACAGCACGAAACAGGAATGACCTTGAACATCGGCGTGGTCAACCGCTTCAACAGCGCGGTGAATAAGGTAAAGCAGCTGATCGACGACGGCGTACTGGGTGAGGTGTATCACGTGTACGCATCCTTCCGTCGCTACCGTGGCATTCCCGGTCTGGGCGGCGCCTTTACCACAAATGCCATCTCCGGCGGCGGTGCGCTGATCGATCTGGGCGTCCATTATCTGGATATTATCATGTACGCCATGAACGATCCCAAGCCCCTAACCGCATCCGGCCGTGCTTTTTCCAAACTGGGCGCGGATATGAAGAAATATGTGTACGAATCCATGTGGGCGGAGGATACCAAGGATCTGAACGGTACCTACGACGTGGATGATTTCGTCACCGCTTTTGTCCGCACCGACGGCCCCACCATCACTCTGAACGGATCCTGGGCGCAGAACATCGGCCAGGAGGAGGGATACATCGATTTCCTGGGCACCGAGGCGGGTATCCGTCTGAATTACGGCGGAGACTTCACCCTCTACGGCGTGAAGGATGGCAAACTGTACAACGAAAAGCCGGAATTTGCTCACGACAATATGTTCTACAATGAGATCCGCGCCTTTGTGGATTGCGTGCGCTCCGGTGAGACGCTCCCCTCCCACATCGACCGCAACATCCTCACTTCCCGCCTGATGCAGGGTATCTACGATTCCTCCATGACCGATCGGGAAGTTGTGTTTGAGTAAAAACGCCGCGAAAAGGCTACTTCTTATAGGAATGACAAAACCCCGACAGATTTGTAAAGATCTGTCGGGGTTGTTTTGTTTAGGGGATGATTTGAGGTTCAGAAAATTCCTCGGTTGTACTTTATTTGCGCAGATACAAGACAGCCTATTCCCACACATAGTCCTATAATCAGAGCGATAACGGAGAGCACAGCCAAACGATCCAGCAGACCTGTGATGCCGCTGAGAAGGGATGCTGCTGCGATGACAAGCAGTGCTTTTCCCATGGCTTTCCCGTATGCCGCTTTGTCGGTGACTTTGGTTTGATGGTAAGCGTGAATCCAATCGGTTTTGCCCTTATATATTGCCATGCCTGCTGCGGTAAAAATGGTTGCCGTTATAAACAGGATAAGAGAATAGATAAACATACAGACGCATTCCTCAAATTTCTTGTGATATTTCATCGCCGGTTTCACCTTTGCAGTACCGCGGTGCATGCAAAGCGTGTGTAGGGGCGGATTCCATATCTCGGGAGCATAGGGAATGCTCCCCTGCCATTCGAAATTCTCTTTGCGAAAAAGAGTGCAAAACGCCGTTTTATTCTTCCTTCTGCAATTCTTCCTCTTCCTCATAAAGCTGCATGAGACGGTCTTCCGTGATCAGGCGCTCGTCCTCCAACTCGGCCGCCCGCTTGTAATCCGATGCGGCGGGTCCGAAAAGCTCATCCTGCACTTCGATGAGATACTTTTCCAGTTTTTCGATCTCCTGCGCCACGGCGATCTTCCGCTTTTCTCTTTGCCGTTTCAGAGCGGCTTCCTGCTTGCGGGCCAGATACTGCTCCTTGGAGGAAGAAGGCTTTTCCTCCACCTGAGTGGGGGCAGTGCCGTTTTCACGGCGGGCACGGTCCTCCAGATAGGATTCGTACCCTCCGTGATAGTCGGAGGGGGCATCCGGATCCAGGGTGAGGATCCGTGTGGCCAGTTTCGAGATGAAATACCGGTCGTGGGATACGGCGATAATGGTGCCGTCGAACTGTTCCAGCGCGGATTCCAACGCCTCCCGGGACTGGATGTCCAGATGGTTGGTGGGCTCGTCCAGGATCAGCACATTCATCTTGGACAGAATCAACTTGGCCAAGGTCAGCCGGGCGCGCTCACCGCCGGAGAGAACGGACACGCTCTTCTCGATATCATCTCCCCGGAACAAAAACAGCGCCAGTGTGTTTCGGATCTCCGTTTGGGTCAGGGTGGGATAGGTGTTCCACAACTCATCCAGCACGGTGTTGCGGGGATCCAGATTCTGATTTTCCTGATCGTAGTAGCCCACGCTCACGTTGTATCCAAACTCCACCCGGCCGCTGTCGGCGGGGAGCTGGTTCAAAAGAATTTTGATGAGGGTGGATTTTCCGCATCCGTTGGGGCCCAGAATGAACAGGCGATCCCGCTTCTTGACCTCCACATTCAGATCCCGGAACAAAGGCTTGTTCGGGAAGGATTTGGACAGTTTTTTGATGGAAAGCACGTCGTTTCCGCTCTCCCCCGATCCGCTGAAGGCGAATCGGATGGATTTGGGTGCATCGGCGGGCTTTTCTATTTTCTCCATGCGGGCAAGCGCCTTTTCCCGGCTCTCTGCCGCGATGATGTTTCTTTCCCGGTTCCACGCCCGCTGCTGGGCGATGTACGCTTCTTGCCGGGCGATCTCCTTCTGTTGGATCTGATACTGCTTCTCCTGCGCCGCCCGATCCTCCTCTTTCAGTTTCAGATAGGCGGTATAGGGGGCACGGTACAGTTTTGCCCGGTGATGCTCGATATCCAAGGTCTTGTTGGTGACCCGATCCAAAAAATACCGGTCATGGCTGACCAGGAGCAGGGTTTTTTTGTAGTTGGCCAGATGCCCCTCCAGCCAGATCATGGTATCCGTGTCCAGATGGTTCGTCGGTTCGTCCAGAAGCAAAATATCCGGCTCACGGGAGAGCAGGCGGGCAAGAGCCAAACGGGTACGCTGTCCTCCGCTCAGCTTCTCAATGGGCATTTCGTGGAATTCCTCGGGGAATCCCAGATGAACCAAAAAACTGCGGCAGCGGGATTTGTAATGGAGTCCGCCCTCCTCCGCAAAGCGGGCGTTCAAGCTGGCAAATTCCGCACTGAGGTAGGTGAGTGTGTCCCCGGTGGCGGTGTGCAATTCGGATTCGATCTGGGCAAGACGCGCCTCCATGCGGCAAAGCTCCGGAAAGGCGGCGTACATCTGCCCCAGCACCGTATCGGATACGGGGGATCCGTCCTCCTCCCGGAGGATATTGAAGGCGTCGTCCTGATGAAGCATGCCTACGGTTTTGTCCTTGGCGATGTAGATCGCTCCGTCATCGGGGGTGTATTCCCCGGTGATCAGTCGCATGAGGGTGGATTTGCCGCTTCCGTTTACGCCAACGATGGCCAGACGGTCGCCGTCCTCCAACGAAAAGGTGACGTCCGTGAGAATATCGCGGACGCCGATTCTATAGGATAAATTGGATGTGCTGATGGAAATCATGAGTATATCCTTATTGATTGAAATGTGGGGGAACGACGCGGAACCTTTTTGCAAAAAGGGTCCGCACCCCCAAAAAACTTAAACAGATTTTGTGTGGGTTTCCGTGTCTTAAAGTTTTCGTCCACCTTTTTCGAAAAGGTGGCGAGGTCCGGGCGAGCAGCCCGGGAATACACCGTTTTCTTACCGTCTTCCTACACCGCCGCCGCGGGAAATTCCACCGCCGCCGGATCGTCCACCACCGGAGAATCCGCCACGGCTACCACCGGAGAATCCACCTCGACTGCCGCCGGAAAATCCGCCGGGACGGGGACCGAAACTACCCGGCCTGGGCGGGGTGGGACGGTGGCGGGGGTATCCTCCGTAGCCGTACATGGGACCCACATACGTGCGGGTGCGGGGACGTCTGGATCCGCCGCTGCCGCCGCCGTGGTTCTTGGGGCCGCTGCCGGACGCGGAGTTAAAGTAAGCGGCGATGATCAGGATAACGATTACGATCAGAATCGCCCAGATCAGGATATCCAGCGAGCCGCCGTCATCCTGCGCGGGCACCGATCCGTTCTGAGTGTAGGGACCGGGTGCGCCGCTCCATGTATCCGGGGATATGTTGTATACCGTGGACAGATGAGTATAGATGGACTGGAACAGCGCCATCACACCGGCATCGTAATCCTTTGCGGCGAAATGGGGCTCCAGATCGGCATTGACCATCTGCTTCAGCGTGCCGCTGGAGAGAATTTCCTCCAGGCCCTTGCCCTGCAGAACCCAGTAATTATCATCCTGGATGGACAACAGGATCAGCACGCCGTTGTTCTTCTCTGCGGAGCCGATGCCCCATTTGTTGAACAACTGCAGAGTGTAGTCGCTGATGTCCATGCCCTCCGTGGAGGGAACGCATACCACCACGATCTGCGCGCCGCTGAGGGCGAACAGGGCATCGTTGCGGGAGATGATATGATTCCGGGTGGCGGGGGTGATTACGCCCGCGGTATCCAGCACGTAAAACGTATCCGGCGCATCGGGGATGCGGGAGGAATATTCTCCGTTTCCGCCGCCGCAGGATGCAAGAGAAATCAGCAAAAATACGCACAAAAGCAGTGCGGAAAAAGCAGGTTTTTTCAAAATTATCTTCCTTTATTTATAAATATCAACAGAGGAGCGGGCGCTGAGCAGTCCGGGGAAGGACGTGACAGCGCGATTGTACTTCATGGCCGCATCGGCAAACTCTTCGTGATTCATAAGGCGGGCGCGGGTGGAATCGATCTCGTAAAAGTAGGCGATGGCGGATTGTTTTTGGGCGTCGCTGATGCCGGCGGTGCCAATGATCCGGTTGTAGGCCATGGATGCGGCGCGGAACAAGGCATCGGCGGCTTCCTTCTGGCGCAAGGGATCGCTTTCGGCAAGACGGCGCAGATCCTCCACCTCATCCCGGAAGGAGGCGTCCTCCCCCAGCACGGCGGATGCGATGGAGCACAGCTGTTCTGAGTAATCGGCAAGACGGCGCAGATCAGCCCGGGGGGATCCATAGCGGGGAGAGTCCTCCTCGTAAATGCGGACGAGGGATTTCTCCAGACGGGCGACGGACAGATTGGCTCCCAGGGGAATGGCCGCCAGGATGATCACGATCAACACGCACCAGGCTACGGCGCGATTATATTTGATGAAGTTCATTTTTCGATGTTCAGCAGTTTGTTTTTCAATTCGGTCTCAATGCGGCCCAGCTCGGCCTCGGCAGCCAGACGCTTCTCCCGGCCCTCGCTCTGGATTTTCTGCACCTCATCCAGGGTGTTGATCAGTTCCCGGTTGGTGTGGGTCAGCGTCTCGATATCGATCACGCCGCGCTCGGATTCCTTGGCGATGGCCACGGTGCTCTGGTGAAGCTTTTCCGCATTCTTCTTCAGCATTTCGTTGGTCATGTCGGTAACGGCGCGCTGTGCTTCCAGTGCTTCCTGGGAATGTGCCAGACCCAGGGCGATGACCATCTGGCTCTTCCACAGAGGGATGGTGTTCACGATGGTAGACTGGATCTTTTCGCTCATCAGGGTATCGTTGTTCTGTACCAGACGGATCTGGGGTGCCATCTGGATGGATACCATGCGGGTCAGTTCCAGATCGTAGATCTTCTTCTCAAAGCGATCACACAGAGCGGCGAAATCGTTGGCCTTTTGGGCATCCTCCGGCAATCCGGATTCCTCGGCCTTCTTTTTCAGTTCTACCAGCGTGGTGGCGCGTTCTCTCTCCAGTGCCTGCTTGCCGGCCAGGATATACATGGACAGTTCCTTAAAATAGGTCAGATTGGTCTCGTACATTTTGTCCAGGGTGGCCACGTCCTTGAGCAACACGACCTGGTGATTCTCCAGAACGGCCACGATGTTGTTGACGGAAACCTCCGCCTTATCGTATTTTGCCTTCAGTACATCCACGCTCTTCTTGGCGCGACCGAACAGCTTTGCAAAGAATCCCGCATCGGATTTGTCCAGATCGCTGTTGAAATTCTTAAGTTCGCCCACCAACTCGGCTACCATGTCGCCCGTTTCGCCGAAATCCTTGGTGCGTACGTTCTGCAGAGCGGAGTCGGAGAAGTTGGCAATCTTCTGCTGGGTAGCGGCGCCGTACTGAAGCACGGTGGCGGTGTTGGTGATATCGATTTTTTCGGCAAATTCGGCTACGGCCTTCTTCTCATCCTCGCTCAGATGAGCCTCAGCCAGCTTTTCCACGCTTTCTGCCTGCTGTGCCGTCGCGCCCTCAGCGGCTTCGGCGATCTGTGCGGCTTCGGCCTGGCCAAAAGGATCCAGGGTCAGATTGATTTCGGGAGTGTTGTTCATAGTTGTGTCCTCCGTGTATAAATAGAGTTTGTTGATTAAGTTTTGGAAGGTGCGGAAACTTTTTTCAAAAAGTTTCTGCGGTGTCCTTTGCTTCATTTCAGATCGTCCCGGGAGAGAAGCGTCTCCAGAACGGTGATGTCGGTGGAGATGTCCAGCGCATCATCCGCGAACAGGGCATCCAGCTGGCGGATAAAGGAAGCGTCCACCTGCTCCAGCGCTCCTTCAATGGACAGAACGGTGTCGCGGATGTTGGGAGAATCCGCCTCCTGTGCCACCAGGGTGGCGTATTTGCCGGCCAGCTTTTTCGTGGTGGGCAGATAATAATGGAGGAAGCGGCGGATCTTTTTGGCGTCCTCCGGGGATTCCACTACCGCGTCCCGGATTTTTCCGGCGGTGGTGATGATGCCGGTGAGACGGGCGGCGGTATCGGGCTTTGCTGCGGAAATCTTATCCGTGGCGGCACGCAAATCGCCAATGGCTTCGTTGATCAGCCGTACCGTGTCATCCACATCGGGATTGCCGGTGTGGATGGGGATTTCCACCAGTTTTGTTTCCTTGGGAGTCAGTTTCTTTACCAAAAGCGCCGCGCCGACGGAAACGGCCGCGATGCCAATCAGATGCAGAAGATTGTACATGGGCAGAAGCAGCGCGGAGATCAGCCACACGGCGGCGGCTGCCCAAATGGGGAGTGCGCTTTTCACGGGCACTTCTTTATACTTTCGCCCGTCCTTTCCGACGATGACGGGCTCGTTTTTCTTATTCTGCATGGGTTGCCTCCCCGGTTTCATCCGATTTGATCTCCGCCTTTGTTTCCTCCTCGACGGCAGCCTTGCCAAAATCGAACAGGCGGGAAAGGGCATACAGCGCCACGCACAGCCAGACGGCGGATTCCACCAAAGAGAATCCGTGTCCTACCGTATCGTGAAGGGCCACCAGGAAGTGGGACGCACCGTTCACCGTGCACATCACCGTGCAGGCGATGCCGCAAAAAGCATAGGATGCGGGGCGGGGAATGCGGAGTACACAGCGGGCTTCCGCTACGAAGAACAGCGCCATGGCGGCATACATAGCCAGATCGTAAATTTTTACGGGGGAATTCATGGCGTAAGTCTTATCAAAATACACATTCAGCATGGAGATGACGGCGTACAGCGCGGGGAGCATGGATACAAAGGAAAGAATCTCGCTGCCCGCCATTTTATCCGAGGTGATCAGAAAGAAGTACACCGCAGCCAGGGCGGTCAGCACCACTTTGATCTGGGGGAGAATTTCGGAGCCGGAAAACGCGCGCACAGACATCATGAACACGGCCAGCATCATAAACGCAGTCACGACGGAGGCGAAGGTGGTCAGTGTGCCGGGGGCGGGGGTGGTGGCTGTCTTTTCTT
>JAZSCY010000287.1:0-7488 GCA_045530875.1 Eubacteriales bacterium | reverse complement strand
CATCCCGTGCCGCCTCCAGACGGCTGCTCAACAGTTTCACTTCGCCATCCGCCTGCACATAGGCCAGCGACGCGTCGCTGTAAATCTTTTCCGCCGCGGCCAAGGCCTGCTCCGCCGCATCTACCAGCTCGGCGATTTCCTCGGCGGTATAATATCCGTTTCCGCCCAGAACGCCCTGCTTACCGGCCAGGCGGGCGATCTCGGTGGTGTAGTGATCCACCATGGCCTTTGCCTGCTCCAGAACTACTTTTGCGTTCTGTATCTCATCAAAGGTGGGAATCTTCGCCTGCTGGGCTTTCAGATCCGAGAGCTCCTCCGACATGAGGGCAAGGGTGGATTTTGCATCCGTCCACTCCGCCAAAAGCGCCTCATAGGTAGCCTGTGCCGCTTCCTGATTCCGTGCGGGATCCTCCTGCTGCTTGCGGATCAGTTGCAGTTCCAGGTTGCTGAGAGCCACTCTGGCCTCATCCAGTTCCCGGGAATCTCCCACCTCCAGAAGCATCAGCACATCTCCCTTGGACACCGTCTGGCCCACCCGCACGGGAATGGATTCCACCCCGCGGGACTGTTCAATGCTGACGGTATAGCTCTGGTTGGCCTCCACCACGCCGCTTCCGTTGATGCGGGAGGTAATGGCCGCATACTGGGGATACTGCACCGCCACCTCGGGCAAAGAATAATTCAGGATCGTATTGGAAAACAACGTAAGGAGCAGCAGCACCAGAAGCAGAAGGATCAAGGCGTTGCGGATCCATATACGGCGTTTGATTGTGGATTCGTTCATGTTCGTTTTCCTTTCTGAGTGAGAAATCAGCCTTTCAGGCCGCCGGAGTAGGACACTCCCTCCACGAGATAATCCTCGCAGTACAAAAAGATCAGCAAGGGGATGATCATATAGATGGCCGCCACGCTGAAGGCAACGCCGGCATCGCCTGTGTTGATCTTGGACAAAAATACGGACAAGGGATGGAGATCCACCGCCTCCTTGGTCAGAAGGACCAGCGGCTGCTCTACCATGTTCCAGTAATCGATGTACACCAGAATGGCCACGGAGGCCACGATACTGCCGGACATGGGAGCGCAGACTTTCGTGAAAATCTGCCACTCACCGGCTCCGTCCAGTTTTGCGGCCTCGATCACCGAGGAGGGGATTCGCCGCATGAATTTGGTCAGAATAAACACCGCAAAGGGGGAGAAGATACCGGGCAGGATGATGGCCCAGCGGGTATCCAGAATCCCCAGAAAATCGGCCACCAGATAATTGGGAACCAGGGTAACCTGATAGGGCATCAGCATCAGAAAGATGTAGGCAAAGAAGATGCCGCTGCGCCATTTGGTATCAAACCGGGCAAATCCGTAGGCGGCCAGAAGAGCCACCAGCGTCTGGAAGACCACGATGGGCACCACCAGAATCACGGAATTCCAGAATTTCAAAAGATAATCCGGACTGCGCAAAAGCACCGTTTCATACTGGCTGAAGCTGACCAGATCGGGGATGATCTTCAGATTCACCTGCTCGGACACATAGGTGCCGGCGGAGGTGACGCTGTCAAAGATCTTGCCGTAATTGGAGGCGATCTCCGACTGGGACATAAAGGAATTGGTAATCGTCAGAACGATGGGTGTAATAAACAAAGCGGCCATGGCACACAGAAACACCGTTGCCAGGGAAAGAAGCAAAACTTTTGCCGCGCCGCGCATTTTCTTTTTCGTCATACCGTCACTCCTCAATATCCTTTCCCAGCTTCCGATCGATGAGGAACAGGATGCCGATGATCACGATCATAACGATTCCCATAAGAATCGCCGCCGCCGACAGTCTTTGATAATCCAGACTCTTGAACATGTTGTTCATGAAATGCTGCAATAGATACAGCGCATCGTAGGGATAATCTCCCGTCAGCAGATACACCTCCCGGAACACCTTGAAGGAATTGATCACTGACAAAATGGTCACAAACAGAATGGAGGAGGACAGATAGGGCAGTTTTATGCGGAAAAAGGTTTTCATAGCACCGGCTCCGTCCAGCTGTGCCGCCTCGGTAATATCCTTGGGAATCCCCGCCAGAGCCGCCATAAAGAGAATCATATTGTATCCCACGTTCTTCCACAGATAGAGCAGAACGATGGTCAGCTGGCTGAGATCGCTTTTGAACCAGTCCACCGCGGTACCGCCCAAAGCCATGATCCATTCATTGACGGCGCCGTTGTTGTGGAACAGCACCTCCCAGATCAGAACCACGGAGGCAATCGGCACCATAAGAGGACTGATCAGAACCGTGCGGAAAACGCTTTTCATGGGGATCTTCTGCATCAGCAAAATGGCAAACAACAGAGGCAGGATCACCGCCAGCGGCACGGCGATCAAAGAAAAAGTGGCCGTATTCGTGGCCGCCCGCTGAAACGCCATGTTCTTCAAGAGAGCGATAAAATTATCCAAGCCCACAAAATTTCCCGACACCGGGTTGTCTACCAGGGAGTGATAGATCACCACCAGAAACGGGGCCAGAAAGAAAACAGTGACACCCGCCACGCTGGGCACAAGAAACCACCGGGTACGGCGCATTTCCTGTCGCTCGGCAGTATCCCGAAACGAGGCGCGGGCGGGGGATTTTTTGGCCTTCTTCATAACGCACACTTTCTTTGAAACGGAGATTGATATCCATACAGTATGTATGACGGAAAAATCCGGAAATTGTTTCACGCAAAAGCAAATTTTCTCACGAAATGTCCCGGACGCGCAAGCGGGGATTGTAATCCGGGGAAATTTGCCGTATAATATAGGTATTAAGGAAAACGAGGCGAAACCCTATGATAAAAACCAATGCCATGCGGCTTCTGGAAACGGCCAAAATCCCCTTTACCACGGAAAGTTATGACGTGGACGAAAACGATCTCAGCGGGGTCCACACCGCGGAAATTCTGGGTATTGCCGATCCGGGCTGTATGTTCAAAACCCTGGTCACCAAAGGATCCCGGGGCGGGTATTTTGTGTTCTGCATCCCCGTGGCGGAGGAGTTGGATCTGAAAAAATGCGCCGCCGCGGCCGGGGAGAAAAGCGTGGCGATGATCCACGTAAAGGACATGCTCTCCGTGACCGGGTACATTCGGGGCGGATGCTCTCCCATCGGAATGAAGAAAAAATATCCCACGTTTCTGGATGAAACGTCGATTTTGTACGATAAAATCTATGTCAGTGCCGGTCAGCGGGGCTTGCAGCTGTGCCTGTCCGGGGAGGATCTGGCCGCCTTCACCGATGCGGTGGTGACGGATCTGATCCAGCGCTGATTATCATACTTTATTGCATTTTCCCCGAAGAATTTTCCGTCAGGGAATTTTTCGCGTGGGGGATCGCTGGGCTATAATTCAAGCTGCAATAGATTCCCCAAAAATCCCGCTTTACTGAGGAGGGATCGCTGGGCTGCAGTTCAAGCTAAGGCTCACTCCCTCCTCCATTATAGCAAATGCGGCAGTATTTCGCAATATGCCCGGGGAAAAACATCCCTTGAATTGATTTTGCATCCCCTGTATGATATAATCAAGTATATAAAACCCTACTGTCGGAGGATATTATGCGATCCATCAAAAACATTTACAAAACCGGGCGCGGCCCGTCCAGTTCCCACACCATGGGACCGGTGTTTGCCGCCAAGCGTTTCCTTGAGGAAAATTCTTCAGCAGATCGCATGGAGGTGATTTTGTACGGATCTCTGGCGAAAACCGGCGAGGGACACGGCACCGACCGTGCTCTGAGAGAAACATTTTCTCCCATTCCCACCGAAATCCGCTTTGTCACCGACGATATTCCCCTGCCCCATCCCAACACCATGGATCTGATCGCCTATCGGGACGGCGGTGAGATCGCACGGGCGCGGGTGTTATCCATCGGCGGCGGCGAGATCCGCTTTGAAGGAGATCCGCCCACCCCCGCCGCCATGGAGGTGTATCCGGAAAACGATTTTTCCTCCATCGCCGCCCTCTGCAAGAAGGAGGGCATCCGTCTCTCCGATTACGTATTCGCTCACGAGGATAAGGATTTTCCCGCTTTCCTCGGCGACGTGTGGCAGAACATGAGCGCCTCCATCCGTGAGGGACTGACCCATACGGGCATTTTGCCGGGTGGACTCAGCGTGGAGCGAAAGGCACAGTATCTGTTCAATCAGCGGCACATCGACGAAAGCCCGCAAACCCGGGAGAACCGCATCGTGTGTGCCTACGCCTTTGCGGTCAGCGAACAGAATGCGGACTGCGGACTGATCGTCACGGCACCCACCTGCGGTGCCTGCGGTGTCGTTCCCGCCGTTCTTAAATACATGCAGGAGAAAAACGGTTTCTCCGATCATGACGTGATCCGTGCCCTGGCGGCAGCGGGTCTGGTAGGCTCCCTTGTGGCGCAAAATGCCTCCATCAGCGGAGCGGAATGCGGCTGTCAGGCAGAGATCGGCACCGCCTGCTCCATGGCCGCCACCGCTTTGGCGGAATTGTACGGCATGGGCATCGATCAGATCGAGTACGCGGCGGAGATCGCCCTGGAGCATCATCTGGGTCTGACCTGCGATCCCGTGTGCGGTCTGGTGCAGATCCCCTGCATCGAGCGCAACGCCGTGGCCGCCATGCGTGCCATCAATGCCATGAGCTTGGCCAATTTCCTCTCCCACAGCCGAAAGATTTCCTTCGATCTGGTGGTGAAAACCATGTACCAGACCGGACGGGATCTGTCCCACGTGTATCGCGAAACCTCCGAGGGCGGTCTGGCCAAACTGTACCGCCATCCCCATTCTTGAAGAAACGGAGAAAGTTATGTTTCAGACTATCGCTGCCGTATCCACCCCGCCCGGCAAAGGCGGCGTGGCACTGATCCGCATCAGCGGTACGGACGCTGTATCCGTGGCATCCGCCATCTTTCATCCCATGACGGGCGCACCGCTGTGGGAGAGAGAAGCCCGGCGTGCTGTGTTCGGTACGATCCGTCACCCCGCCACCGGGGAGATCATTGACACCGGCATCGCCACAATTTTCCACGCACCCGCTTCCTTCACCGGAGAGGATGTGGCGGAGATCACCTGCCATGGCGGTACCGCTGTCACACGCGCTGTGCTTTCGGCCGCCTTTGCCGCCGGTGCGGAGATGGCCGGCCCGGGCGATTTCACCCGCCGTGCCTTTGTGAACGGCAAGATGACGCTCAGCGAAGCTCAGGCCATCGGTCTGCTCATCGACGCGGACACGGAAAGCCGCCGTGCTTTGGCCTCCGGCGCGGCACGGGGAAATGTATCCCGCGCGCTGGATCGGATCGCCACTTCCCTGACGGAGGTGCTCTCCGCCCTCTATGCCGCCATCGATTATCCCGAGGAGGATGTGGGCGACGAGGGAGAAAAACAGATTCTTTCCACCGTACAAACTGCCGTGGGCGACATCGATGCTTTGCGGCGCACCTATAAAACGGGACAGGCCATCGCTGAGGGCATCCCCACCGTGATCGCGGGTTTGCCCAACAGCGGAAAAAGCTCCCTCTATAACGCCCTTCTGGGGCGGGAGGAAGCCATTGTCACCGACATTCCCGGCACAACCCGTGATGTCCTCTCCGCCTCGGCGGATATGGGGGGAGTGACACTCCTTCTGTGTGATACCGCCGGTATCCGTGAGGGCAATGACGCCGTGGAGATGATCGGCGTACAGCGGGCCAAGGATAAGCTGGCCGGCGCTTCGCTGGTGCTCTTTGTGCTGGATGCCGGAGCTCCCCTCACCCCCGACTGCACCGATCTCTTTGAGGAGATTGGCGCATTGTCTGTGCCCACCGTGGTGATCTTCAACAAATCCGACACGGGATGTGCCCTCTCGGAGGAGGAGATCGCCTCCTTTGCGACCCGTGCCGATTATGCGATTTCCCTCTCCGCCAAAACCGGGGACGGGATGGAGGAATTGCGCCGGGTGATCGCCGAGATCGCCGGTACGGACAAGCTGGACACCCAAAACGATGCCATCATCTGGGATGCCCGGCAGGAAGCCTCCCTTGCCCGGGCGTGTGATCTGCTGAATGACGCCCTGTGCGGCCTGATGATGGGAGATCCATTGGACGCGGTCTGCACGCTGTGTGAGACTGCCCTTTCCGAGATCCGCGGCGTGGACGGCCGGGCGGTGGATGAGGACATCATCGCCGGCATTTTTGCCCGCTTCTGCGTAGGAAAATAACTTTTCAAAAAGGAATCCGCTTATGAAATCCGTATTTGTTGCTTCCGATATACACGGCTCCGCCTTTTGGTGCGAGAAAATGCTGGCCGCCTTCGACGCCTCCGGCGCCGATCGGCTGCTGCTTCTGGGGGACGTTCTCTATCACGGCCCCCGCAACGATCTGCCCGAGGGATCCGCCCCCAAGCAGGTGATCGCCATGCTTTCCCCCTATAAGGACAAGATTCTCTGCGTCCGCGGCAACTGCGAGGCGGAGGTGGATCAGATGGTGCTCCCCTTCCCCGTGATGGCGGATTATGCCGTCATCGCCCTGGGCGATCGGGTGATTTACGCCACCCACGGCCATAAGTTCGGCCCGGACAACCCGCCGCCCCTCTCGGACGGAGATATTCTCCTCTCCGGTCACACCCATGTACCCATGGACGAAATGCGGGAGATCCCCGAGGGAAAAATCCGCTGTCTGAACCCGGGATCCGTGTCCATCCCCAAAGAAAACAGCGCCCACGGCTATCTGATCCTCACCGCGGATGACGTGATCCGCGGTGCCCTCTGACGGAGCACAGGATGAATAAGAAACGTATCGCCCTCGCCATGAGCGGGGGTGTGGACAGCAGTCTCAGCGCCCGGCTTTTGATGGATGCGGGGTACGAGGTATCGGGAGTGACGTTCCTCGTCCATCACGATCCCGCCGTGACGCCTCCCTCCGTGGGGGCGGAGGCGGTGTGCCGATCGCTGAATATCCCCTTGACGGTACTGGACATCGCCGAGGATTTCGCCGCCACCGTCAAGGCGAATTTCATTGCGGAATACGCCGCCGGCCGCACGCCCAATCCCTGCGTGTTGTGCAACCGGACGATCAAGTTCCCCTATCTGATGAAATTCGCCGATGAGACGGATTGCGCTTATGCCGCCACCGGCCACTACGCCCGCCTGATCCGATGCGGATCGCGGATCGCGGTGGCAAAGGCAAAGGATCTATCCAAGGATCAAAGCTATATGCTGTGGCAGTTGCCCCAACAAACGCTTTCTCGCCTGGTATTTCCTCTCGGGGAATATACGAAGGACGAGGTGCGTGAGATGGCACAGGCCGCCGGCATCCCCGGGGCGAAAACCAAGGATTCCCAGGACATCTGCTTCATCCCTCACGGGGATTATACGAAATTTCTCGCCGAGGCGGGGATGGATCTGACGCCCGGTCAGTTCATCGATGAGAACGGCCGGGTACTGGGCCCCGCCAAGCATCAGGCCTGCTACACCGTGGGTCAGCGGCGGGGCTTGGGTATCGCCCTCGGTCAGCATATG
>JAZSCY010000346.1:0-5690 GCA_045530875.1 Eubacteriales bacterium | reverse complement strand
TCTCTATTGTCTTCCTAAGACCGCTTGGCCTCCGACTTGTATATTCAAATCCACTCCTCATCCACCATTTTGCGTTACAAAATGGTCCCCCTTCTCCCGCAGGAGAAGGCTTTGTTTGACCGCTTGTTTTCTCCTATAAATAAAGTTCCCACAAACCGTTCGGTCTGTGGGAACTTTTCGTTATGCAGATGTCGCTTGCATCGCCGAACGCTTTTTATACCGCCGAAGAAGCCAGCCACACAGGAAAATTTCAAGAGCGAGCGCGGCGTAAATCCACGCGACGCTAAAATCCACGTCGCCCACGATCGTTGTAAGAATAAGCATTCCCAGGGCCGTAATCCGATCGCCAAGAATCAAATATTCAAACATGCCACTGCGATTGATCCGTACCAAAGCAACAATCCACAAGACCAAAAACACCGCCAATATCAGAAACCACAGCAAGCACCACTCCGCCCGGTCCATAAAATAGCCAAACAGAACGGCATAGTACAAAGAGCACTGCGGCACATGAAACCCGAGAAGACTTCCCAGTATGCGAAGGCCGAAGGAATCGCTGCAAAAGTATATGCAGACTCCAATAACGGTGAAAACGCTCCACCAAACGGCAAAGGAGATGCGCGTCCGTTTTTGATTGATGTACGTCATCTCTTTTGGACTCCTCTCTTGTTTCTCGGAATTACCGTCTTTCCGCCACGTAGGTGGATACGCGGTTCTGGATGATGCGGACCGTATCGTCCAGAGATTTCTGTCCGGCGAAATACTGGGCCGCCTCTTCCTTGATGATGTTGTTCACGGGCACGTTGTACCGCTGCACATGATTCAGCGTTTTCAGGAAAGCCACCAGCTCATCTGCCAATTCCTCCGTCAGGAATACCCGGAACTGATTCTGGGGGAAGGGATTGGGCATACCGATCATGCCGCCGCCGATGATGGGAGCCGACGTTTCTACGGAAATCTTCTCGTCCTCCACCTCCTCGGTTTCGGGCACGGTCTCCTCTCCGGCAGGCGCGGTAGTTTCCGCATAGGGCATCACCACCATATCGTCGTCGATCAGGTAGTCATCCCCCTCCTGCTGCCACTTTTCCCATTCTTCCTTTTCCTTCTGCTGCTGTTCCACCGTTCTGTCCGCCAGTTTCTCCAGAGATTCTACGCGGATGGGGAAGGTGTATGCCAGCGTATCCTGATACTCCTCCGTCAGGAAATAGCGCACAAAGGACCAGGCGCCGTCCATCACGGGAGATTTGGTGCTGATGGCAAAATTCATGTCCGTTACGGTGATCACGGAGCCGTTTCCGGTCATGGAAGGCAGGCCGATGGGGGTCACGTCCTCTGTATAGAAGAGATTGCCCATCATGCTGGCGTAGGATTCAAAGGAGGAAATATACATATGCTCCAGCATCGCCGCGTCAGAGCGGAACCGGTTCTGATACGCCTGATAGAACGCCTCGTCGTATTCTTGCTGACTCTCCCAGATGGAGGTGGTGGGAAGATCCTTTACGAATGCGAGGATCTGCTTGAAATCCTCTGTATCGAACTGGCATTTGCCGGTATCCGGATCCACAAACTCCTCATAGGCCAACGTGCAGAACAACTCCAGCATCTGATCCCGTGTCATATCGTAGAACACTTTGGATCCCTCGGGGATGGCCTTCATCCACTGCACAAACTCGCCCATGGTCCATTTGGTACGGCCGCCCAGCATTTCATCCTTGCCCACCAGGGTCTGCACATCAAAAGAGGGCATGATCTCATACAGCTTGCCGTTTACCTCCAGCGCCTGCAGGACGTTGGGCAGAAAATCCTCCCGCTTCAATTCGGGATCGTTATCGATGAAGGTATACAGATCCGCCAGAAGGCCTTTGGAAATATAGTTGGACAGGGGCATATAGGGGCTGACCAGAAGCACGTCGGGCATCCGGCCGGCCAGAATATCGTTGTTCAGGGCGGTGACCGCCTGATCCATCATAGCCTGATAGTCGTATTCCCCGTCGTCCGTAGTATAATCGTTGGGGGAATAGGTTTTGATCTGCACCCGATACTCCTCGCTCTGCCGATTGAAGCGGAGCACGTTCTGGCGCATGGTCCAGTCATCTCCCACCACGGCCAGGGTAAGAATGTATTTGGGCACGATCTGATCGTCCGGCACCCGATCCAGCACCATGATGGCATCCTCGCCGGTCAGATCGTCCCAGCCCCGGGCAATAAAGCGATCCGGAGAGAGGATGGTCATCTCGTTCACGTTGCTGACGGACAGATCGGAATTCATGAAATCCAGAAGTTTTGTGGAGGTGTCGCTCGCCGCATCGTATCCGAAAACGGCCTCCTGGGTGCTGTAATACATGCTGTATCCGTTACCGCTGTAGTAATTCCATACGTCGCCGAACACATCACTGTCCAATTCCACCGGGGCAAGCAGTTTTTGTGCCTGCCAATCCACGCCCGCCAGATACACTTTTGTTATTACGTCGGAATAATCGTGGAGCAGCAGAGTCAATTCTCCCGCCGCCACCATCACGTTGGTCAGATACATGCCCTGGGCCGCCTCGCTGAGATCCACCGATCCCACCAACTCTCCGTCCGGATTCAGGCGGTACATGGCCCGATCGCCGTCCAGAAAGATCAACTCCTCGCCCATCAGTTTGGCATGGTTCACGTAGTGGTAGATGTATTCTCCCTCTGCCTCGCCGGAAGAATCGCCCCAGATCTCCGTCGCATCCACATCGGCCCGAACCGTACCATCCGCCTCTACGCGAACGAGGCGGGTGCTCTCGGAGTATTCGTAGGTTTCCTCGTTGTAGTGAGAGGTATAGATCACTTCCCACACAGCGCCATCCGGGGTGAACAGCATCTGCTGCACGTAGGAATCCTCATCCAGTTTCAGCCCGGGCATATCTACCTGAGTCACATTGGATCCATCCATGCCCATGCGGTACAGACGGGCCTCGGACTCATAGGTTTCGGGATCGTAGTGAGAGCCGTACATATAGATGCAGTCATCGTCCATAAAATACAGGCGCTCGATGTAGCTGAGTCCCTCCGGCTTCTTCAGATAGGTGGCACGGTACACGTGATCCACCACCTGCTTTTCCGCCACCTGCTTCTTTCCGCATCCCGCGAAGGCAGATGCACAGCCCGCAAGAAGCGCAAAGGCCAGGGTGGCACACAGAATCTTTTTCAGTTTCATAAGATACTCCTTTTATTCCGAGGTATGTTTCGGGCGTGTCAGTCGGTTGTAGGTGTCCTCTGTCCATTCTCTGCCCCATCGGAATCCCCGGCCGATGGCATCCATCGTAGGCTTCCAGGCAATTCCCAGCCACACAAGGCACAAAAGCAGGGCCAGGGAGACAAGGACGATCTGGGCGATCAGGATGCAGGCACAGCGATACTGCGCCACCTGGGCCACGTTTTCCCACCAGGGATACACCACCGGAGAAGTGCGCATGCCCAAGGCATCCATGTGGGTGATATACTCCCACATAGCGGGCAGGGCAAAGCGGGCGGAATTTTCCACCACCACGGCATCCTCGCCGGGGGTGAAGTGGGTTTTGAACAGATCCCGGGCAAATCCGCTGACGGGATCGGGCAGAACCGCCTCGTAGACGGAAATTCTCTGTGCGGCCGACACCGCCGGGGAATCAAACAAAATGTATGCGCGAGGCATCTCGCCGTATGCTTCATCGCACACCGTACCCTGGGGAATCCGTCCCACGCCGCACACGGTGTACTGTCCGTCCCCCAAAGTAAGGGGCATTCCCACCACGTTCAAGGCACCGAACAGTTTCCACGCGGCCGCCTCGTCCAGAAAGACGTAGCCCGCATTTTCACCGCCGGGGGAGAGATAACTTCCGCTGATCAACTCCGGGGTATGGATATAGAAATACTCCCCGCCAAAGACGGTCACCCGCACATTGGCCGACTCCCGCTCCGTGCGGGCGTACATATCCGTTTCGCCGCTGTAGGCGCAATACCACAGCCGACCGCCATCGGAAGCACTCAGGGATGCATCCTGTAAGGCTTTGTCCACCGCCGCCGTCAGGGAATAGATCCGTCCGGGCATATCCTCTGCCCCTGCCGGAAAATAGCCGCTGATCTGGGCATATCCGTTTCCCTCCCAGCGATGGGCAGCCCACTGATCGGACAGGGAACGGGCGGTATTTTGCCGAAGGATCTCCAAAATCCCCGCGGATCCCAGAAGGAGGATCAGCGCCGCCAGAGACAGAATCCCGGCGCGGCGGATTTTTGTATGTAATTTCATCATCATCCGTTATTGTCGCTGAGCCGCACCTGCATGCCGTCGGAGATGGGGGAGGCGGACGCGGTGATCACGTACTGTCCGCTGACCGCGCCGGACAAAGCGGAATTGGTCTCGTCGGACGCCACGATCTCCACGCTGACCCGCTTGGCCGTATACCGATTGCCCAAAGGTGTGCTCTTGGCACTGACCACCAAAACGAATTTGCCTTCCGCATCCTCGCGGACGGCGCTGTTGGGCACCACGCAGTCAAAGGTGGCGTTCTTGTTGCCCAAGGTAAAGTTGACGGAGGTGCCGGGCGTTACGTCCCCGCTCACCTGCAAAGTGACGGTCTTGTTCTTGCCCTGGCTGGAGGGATCCGCCTTGATGGACACCACTTTGGCACTCGGTGTCTCGCCCCAGTAATACCACTGGAAGGTGGCCTCATCGCCCACCTTGATTTTGGCGGCCTGCTCGGCGGTCACGGTGCATTTCACCGTATATCCCATATCCGAAACGGCGATGCTCATCAGCGATGTGTTGGCATCTGCCACCTTGCCCACCAGTGCACTGATGGATTCGATCACACCGGAAACGGGAGAGGTAAGTTCTCTTTCCACAGAGATCTTCTCCAGGCGAGCGATCTCCTTCTTCTGCTTGGTGATCTGATCCTCGATCTGCTTCAATTCGATTTCGTACTGCTTCCGGCTCAGCTGTGCCTCCGCGCCGGTGCCGTCCGCCGTAGCTTTTGCCGACTGCACCTGCTTCTCCAGATCGTTGACCGTCTTGGTCTGGGCGGTGATCTCCCGATTCTTTTCGTTGATGCGGGTCTGCATCTGACGGACGCCCTCGTCGCTTCCCATCTCGATCAGCTCCTCGGCTTCCTTCATCTGCTTTTCCAGATCGTTCTTCTGGCGGGTCATCTCCTTGATTTCCTCGCCCAAAGCCTCGTAACTCTCGTAATTGCGGGCCGTTTTCAGGGTTTCCTCCGCCTCTTTCTTATCGGCCTCCGCTTTCTCATAGGCCTCCTTGCAGCTCTGGCAGATCTTTTCCGCCTCTGCGTGGGATTTGCTCACGGCAGTCACTTCCGCCTCCGCCGCCTCCGCCGCCTGATTCAGGCGGGCAAGCATCTGATCGGACTGCATGGTCTGCAGATACTGCATCACCACGGCGCTGTACTCCTGCTCGGCCAATCGCACCCGCTGACGCAGATCCAACAGGGCACGGTAATCGCTTTCCAGGGGCTCCAAAGCCCGGGCAGCCGCTTCCACCGCGTCCTTCAGCATCTGCAATTCGTCCGGGGAGGCCGTATTCTTCTTGGTCTCATATTCATTACGGATGCGATCATAGGCCGCCTTGGCCTCGTTGTACCGATCCTCCGTGAAATACCGTTCTTTCTGATCCAGCTCCACCACAAGGCCGTCCCATTCCGCCTTCTTCTGACGGACAGACTCCG
>JAZSCY010000179.1:0-4095 GCA_045530875.1 Eubacteriales bacterium | reverse complement strand
TGTTCCAGATGATCCTGGGATACAACGAGCCGGAGGCACCCACCACGGAGCAGCGTGCCTGGCTCAAGGATTTCATGACCGGTGCGGAAAACGCCCTTTTGTCCGGAGATTACGATCAGGTAAGTGCATACGTGGACGTGGACTCCTTCGCCCGATGCTATATCACGCAGGAGCTGTTTAAGAATATCGACTATCTGGTCAGCAGCACGCGTTTTTACATCAAGGGCGGCAAACTGTATGAGGGTCCCGTCTGGGATTTCGATCTCAGCTCAGGCAACTGCTCCAAGTCTTATTATCCGGAATACAACAATGTGGACACCACTGGTCTGTCCTACGAGGGACTTCAGTGCATCGGTCTGTTCAATCAGTATCTGTTTGAATACAAGGAATTCCGGGATCTCGTTGGGATGCTTTACACGGAATATCAGCCGCTGATCGTCAATCTGTACCGGGACAATGAATTGGGGCAAAACCGGATCGACGCTCTGGTGGATGCGCACCGGGAAGGAATCGATCGGAACAATGCGCTCTGGACCACCAAAACCGCCTCCAGTCAGTACGAGCACCGACCCATCGACGGCACGTATGACGGCGAGATTGCTTATCTGAAGGACTGGCTGGAAAAACGGAACTCATGGCTATGGGAGCACTATTGCGCCGGTGAATGATCCTATTTCTACCTATCAAAAACAAAGGACCGCACGGTCCTTTGTTTTTTTTGTGCCGAGGGAAAGTTTTCGACGGTTTTATATTGTGTTTTTTGATTTTAATGGTACAATATAATATAGCAGAATATGCGTTTGCTTAAATTACGATCATAAAACGAGGAGATACCTATGGAAAACGTTAGAATTCAGGATGATCTTTATACATACGTGAATCAGAAGACGCTGGATGCCCTTGTGATTCCCGATGACAAGCCCTATGCCGGCGGCTTTGCTGAGCTTGCGGACGGTGTGGAAAAGATTATGATGGAAGAATTTGAGGCTATGACCACCGCCGGATCCTATCCAGGCGAGCACATGGCCAGAGCCTGCACCCTGTATGCCATCGCCAAGGATGCGCAGAAGAAGGAACAGCACGGCATCACCCCTGCCTTGAAAAACCTGTCCGCGCTGGACAAAATCCACTCTCTCGCAGATTTCAGCCGGGAGTTCAAAAACCTGACGCTGAAGGGCATTTCTACCCCGATCAACATCGGCGTGGACACGGATATGAAGAACACAAAAAGACGTCTTGTGTACATCCAGGGTGCCGGTGTGATTCTGCCCGACGCATCGTACTACAAGCCGGAGATGGCTGAGCAAAAAGCGCAGCTGATCGGAATCTGGACGAACGTGGCAAAGGCAGTCATGGCCAAGACCGATCTCTCCCCGGAGGATCAGGAAAAGTACGTCACCGATGCCCTTGCCTTTGATGAGATCATCGGCGGCCTGGCAAAGACCAGCGAGGAATGGGCAAAGTATGTAGAAATGTACAATCCCATGGAGGCCGGTCAGGTGGCAGACATGCTCAGCACCATCGATTTCGGCGCCATCCTCACGGATCTGTTCGGACACGTTCCCGCCACCGTCGTTGTCACCGAACCTCGCTATTTTGAAAACTTCGCCAAACTCTTCCATGCCGACAATCTGGAGCTCTACAAGCACTGGGCCTATGTGACGGGACTTCTGAAATCCTGCTCTTTCCTGTCCGAGGAGCTTCGTGATATGGGCGGTATGTACAGCCGCGCCATCATGGGCGTTGCCAAAATGCAGTCCATCGAAAAATTCGCGTACAATCTGGCCGCCGGTATGTATTCGGATCCTGTGGGTATGTATTACGGCGATAAGTATTTCGGTGAGGAAGCCAAGCGGGATATCACCGAGATCGTATATCAGATCATCGACACCTACAAGGAGCGCATCAAGACCAACGATATCCTGGGTGAGGCAACCAAGGAAAAAGCCATTCTGAAGCTGTCCAAGATGGGTGTCAAGATGGGTTATCCCGACAAGGCCCGCCCCATCTACGACAAGCTGGTATTTAATGAGGAGGATTCCCTCTTTGATATCGTCCTTTCCCTGAAGGCAATCCGCGAACTGGATATGCTTGCCAAGTTGGATATGCCCACGGAGCCCGAAAACTGGGCTATGCCGGGACATATGGTCAATGCCTGCTACGATCCCTTTGTCAACGATATCACCTTCCCTGCCGCCATTCTGCAGCCTCCCTTCTATTCTCTGAAACAGACAAGAAGTGAGAACCTGGGCGGTATCGGTGCGGTCATCGGACACGAGATCTCCCACGCCTTTGACAGCAACGGCGCAAAATGCGATGAATGCGGCAACATCAACGACTGGTGGACAGCCGATGACTTCAAGCGGTTTGAAACCAAGGTCAATCAGATGATCGAGCAGTTTGACGGCATCGAGCTTCCCTGGGGTAAGGTGAACGGATCCTTCATCGTCAGCGAAAATATGGCCGACAACGGTGGTATGTCCGTCACGCTGGATATCATGTCCAGAACCGACGGCGCCTCCTACGAAGAGTATTTCAGCAACTGGGCAAGAGTATGGTGCCAGAAAGCGCGTCCGGAGTACTCCAAGATGCTGCTGGCTGTGGACGTACACGGTCCCTGCATCCTGCGTGCCAACATCACTCCCCGGAATTTCACGGAATGGTATACGGCGTTTGACGTAAAGGAAACGGACCAGATGTACATCGCCCCCGAAAAACGCATTGTTATCTGGTAATTCTCTAAAATACACATCAAAAAAGAGCCTCTCGGCTCTTTTTTATTTCGGGTGCATCGGACCCATCGATCATTTTTCGCGGATATATCTGTATGCTTTGACAAATACTTTTTGGTATGATACAATAAATCATACCAAAAGCCGGAAGGAGCCCTCGTATGATCCGCTACGCTATCACGGAAAACAAATCCCTGACCTCCCTGGATGCCCCGGTGAAGGGATGCTGGGTTTCTCTGATCTCTCCCACCGAGGAGGAAATCCTCCAAACAGCCGAGCAGTGCCACGTGGATGCGGATGCTCTGCGGGCCGCGCTGGACCCGGAGGAACGCTCCCGCATTGAAACTGATGAGAATTACACCATGATTCTCGTGAACATCCCCACCATCGTCACCTCCAACCAGAAGGAACTGTATGACACCATTCCTCTGGCCGTGATCCTTTCGGAGGATAAGATCATTACGGTATGCTCCCAACACTCCCCCATTCTCCGACAGTTCGAGGAGAATAAGGTGCGGGATTTCAACACCGCCATGCGTTCCCGCTTTTTGTTGCAGATTCTGTTCCGTGTGGATTCTCTGTATCTTCAATATCTGCGCAGCATTGACAAGCGCAGTGAGCAGGTAGAGGCAAAACTTCAGCGCACCACCAAAAATCGGGAACTGATTGAGGTATATCGGCTGGAGAAGAGCCTTTTGTACTTCACCACCTCCCTGCGATCCAATGAATCGGTGCTGGAAAAGATGCTCCGGATCGACAGCATCAAAAAATATCCGGAGGACGCAGAGCTTCTGGACGATGTCATCGTTGAGAATAAGCAGGCGATAGAAATGGCGAACATCTACAGCGGTATTCTCCGCGGAACCATGGATGTATTCGCCTCGGTCATCTCCAACAATCTGAACATCGTAATGAAGGTGTTGTCCATCGTCACCATCGTCATGGCCATTCCCACCATCATATTCAGTGCCTACGGCATGAATGTAAATCCGGCCGGAATGCCCTTTGCCACCTCCCCCGCCGGTTTTGGCATCATCCTTGGAATTGCCGCCGCCATCAGCGCTGCAGCCGGGTTCATTCTGGCAAAATTGAATATTCTCCGCTAAACAAAACACCGCACAGCTTAAAACTGTGCGGTATTTTTATTCTCATGCTGGATCGGTGCAAAGCTTTCATCCACCGTGATCACGCAAAAATATCCCGGATAAGATGCGCTGACACCCTCCCGAATCCGACGGCACACATCGGCGTGACTCAACGGACACCCTGCCGGCACCACGCAATCAAAGATCACATTGGTGTGGGTAGGACCGGGCACGATGCGCAGATCGTGGATGGACAAAGCGGGATCGATGGACGTCAC